>DAIOWL010000723.1:0-4155 GCA_036758545.1 Streptosporangiaceae bacterium
TGCGTCAGCGGCACCGTGATCCTGTAGATCCAGAGTGTATTTCCGCGCGGTGACCAGGCTCTTACCCTGCGAGAGGGGGTTAGGGTGGCACCGTTCAATTCGGATCCGAGCCTGGTCGTCATCGCCGGTACCGGCCTGGCGCGGAAGATACCTGTACCGTTCAACGGCATCGTGCTCGGCCGGGACGTCCGGCTCGGCTCGCCGTTCAGCACGGACGAGTTCGTTTCGCGCAGCCATGTCTGGGTCCGCCGCCAGGGCGACGGCGTGGAGGTCACGGACCTCGGTTCGGCGAACGGCACGTACGTCAATGGCATTCGGGTGCGCGCGCCAACGCGCATGCAGGACAGCGACATGCTTCGCATCGGCCAGATCCAGCTGAAGCTGGCCGCGCCGGGAGCGATGAACCAGGCCATGGGCGCCGGGGACAAGCGGGGCCGCCGTGCGCAGACCGTACCGCAGCATGGATATCCCGGCCGGCCGTAGCGGTCAGGCGGGTGCCAGCAGGTCCGTCAGCGTGAACCGCCCGGGCTGGCGGGCGGGCAGGCTCGGCTGCCAGCCCGGGTCCACCGATCGGTGGGACGAGGGGTCCGCGTCGATCACGCCCAGCAGCACCTCGCCGACGATCAGCGAGCCGACCGGACCCAGCCGCTCTCCGTCCTCGCGGACCGCCGCCTCGCGCAGGACGTAGTACCAGAGTGGCGTCTCACCCGCCCAGCTCAGGGCGGCGAGGCCGATCTCCTCGGGAGCCAGCGGCGCCTCACCAACCTGCCGGGCCACAGCCTCGCCGGAGGGCAGGCCGGTGTCGGTCCCGCGCAGCAGGTCGCGGAGGGCCAGGGAGGCCTGGTCGTCCTCGTCCACCGTCCCGGTGATGTCGCGGGGCAGGTGGATCAGTGAGTTGGGCAGCCGGCCGTCGATCGCCCTCGCCCGCTGGGCCGGCGGCTGGCCGGGGACGTCGAGCAGCAGCGGCCAGTGCACCACGCGGTCCGGCGGCGTGGGCCGGAACCCGATCAGGTCCGGCATCAGCTTGAGCGCGGGACCGCCCGGCTGGAGCTGGTAGCGGTCACGCATCTGGCTGTGCCCGTACCGGTAGGCCGCGTCGGCGAACTCCAGCGGGATCGCCACAGCGTCCTTGGGACAGAAGAGCCGCGGCCCCCGCTCCAGCAGCCGGGCCGCCCGCTCCGGGCCGATCGTCTCGGGCAGGTAGTCGTGCAGCACCACGTACTGGTAGTGCCACGTGAGCACCCGCCGGGCCTCGCCGAACAGGTCGGCGTCGCGGACGCCGTCCGCACGCAGGCGGTCGACCAGCCGGTTGTGGGCCCTGATCATGGCCACGTGCATCTGGGAGATCAGCACGTAGACGTCCTGGCGCGGGTCGCCAGCCAGGGCGACGCCTTCCGGGTTGCGGGGCAGATCGTCCTCCTGGTCCCCGGGCGAGCAACGGCCGGTGCCCCATCGCGGTCGCCAGCTCGTACGCGCGGCGGAACGCGTCGCGGGACTGGCGGCGGGCCTTGCGGCGGCGCTCGACCTGACCGAGGACGAGCAGGCTGCGGGCCAGTTCGCGGCGGAGCGGCGAGGCCTCGTGTGCGTCCACCGCGGCCCGGGCCCAGCGCGCCGCGCCGTCGAGGTCGCCGGCCTCGGCTGCGGCGAGAGCCTCGATCCGGTCGGCGCAGCCGGTCAGGGCGGGACGGCCGAGCCGCCCGCCCGTATCCCTGAGCGTGGCGGAGATACGCCGGGCGTCGTCGCTGCGGCCGGTCGCGACGTACGCCTCAGCCAGCCAGGGGTCCAGGTAGCACCGCACCCCCGGATCGGCCCAGTCAAGCTGCTCCGCGTATCGGGCGGCATCCTCCAGATACCGCACGGTGGCCGCGTGATCGCCGCGCCAGGCGCTCACCTTGCCGCGCAGGCAGGCTCCCATGAAGCCCGCGGTGACGCGCGGAGGAATCGCCGCATCGGCGTGATCAGGAAGACTCTCGTCGGCCAGGCGGGCCGCGCCGTCCAGATCCCGGCCCTGATCAGCAGCTCGCAGCGCGGTTCGACAAACCACGGTGATGGCCGCCAGTCATACCCTGTCGACGCCGCGTCCGACGCCTTCACCGCAGCCTCGGCGGCTGGGTAGTCGCCACCCAGCACCTCGGTCGTGGCCAGGTAGGACAGGAAGATCGCCAGCGCGAAGTCGTCACCGTTGTCCCTGGCCAGGGACACGGACCGGCGCAACGCGGCCCGAGCGTCATCCAGGTCCTCCGTGTATCGCGACCAGCTGCGATGCAGGTCGGCGCGGTCGTACACCCGGCCCTCCGGCAGGCTGGCCTCGAGACCGGCGGCCCGGTCCAGGAGGGCACCGTCGAACCCCTCGGCCGTGGCCACCTTGGCTATGAACAGGTTGACGAGCGCCCGGTGCAGCGAGGCAGCGGCCGGGGCGCCCGCGTTCTTGGCGCAGCGGATCGCCTCCAGAGCCGCGTCACGCCTGCCGCCGTGGATCCCGTAGATCACGTCGGAGGCCAGGGCGAAGACCAGCGCGCGGCGGCGCGGGTCGGTCCCCGCGTCCTCCACGGCGCGGCTGATCGTCGCGGCGGCCGCCGTGGCGCCGCGGACGAGGTCGGTCATGTCTAGCAGCAGCGGCAGCGCGCGTTCCAGCTCCGCGGTCGCCAGCTGGTCGATGTCGAGCGGCCGCAGGTGCTCCAGCGACCGCCTGAGATCTCCGGCGAGGAACAGCAGTTCGGCCGCCTGGATACGGCGGCGGGTCAGGCCAGCTTCGTCAGATTCCGGGGTGAACAGCACCGACTGGACGGCGAACTCGGCGGCCGCGGCGCTCGCGGCCCGGGCGTGGGCCGCGGTAGCGGCCGCATCCAGTGCGCTGGCTACCCAGGATCCGGTCCCGGACTAGCGGCCAGGGCGGCGAACTGCGCGTACCGCTCCGGATTGGACGAGGCGCGGGCCAGCCGCTGGTAGAGCTGCGCGCGGCGGCCCGGCGGCAGGGACGCGAGCGCGGCGGCGCCGATCAGCGGGTGCGCGACGGACAGCCGGGCGCCTGTCTCGACCACGACGCCGGCCAGGACCGCCTCGTCCACGGCCGCGCCGGGATCGGTCAGGTAGTCGAGCACAGCCAGGACCTCGGGGAGCGTGATCCGGCCCGCCGCCGCGACGGCGGCGAGGGCGGCTGAGCCGCTGTCGCTGAGCAGGTGGGACAGGCGGTCGGTCAGCGTACGCGCCAGCGGCGGTACCTCGCTTGGTGCCGTGCCCGGGCTCGCCGAGACCTGCAGCGCCCAGAACGGGTTGCCGCGGGACTGACGGGCCACCATCCGGGCGTGCGCGGCGGTGACGTCCCGGGGCAGCAGACTCTGGATCTGCCGTATGTCCAGCGGTGCGAGGTCGATCGACTCCGCCACGGGCACGGCGGCGATCAGCTCGTGCCAGGCCCGCGGCGGTGGCGGCGCGCCCGCCGTCAGCGGATCCGCGCCCGCCTCGGTACGGGCGGCCACCAGCAGGGACAGCGGTCCGCTTGACAACCGCCGGAGCGCGAACGTCAGGACTTCCCGGGTGGCGTCGTCGAGCCACTGGACGTCGTCGATCGCGATCAGCAGGGGGTGCCGGGACAGGCAGCCGCGCAGGGCGGCCAGCACCGCCCGGCCGACCGCATGGGCGGTGGGCGGCTTGTCGCCGGCCGGGCGCAGCTGCAGCGCGACCTGAAGCGCGTCCAGTTGCGGACCGGGTATATCGCCTTCCGCCAGCGGAGAGATCTCGGCGAGCAGGTCCGACAGACCGGCGAACGACAGGTCGGTTTCGCTGGCCGAGGGCTCGCTGCGCAGCAGGCGGTAGCCGGCCGCCGCGGCCGTCTCGATCCCGGCCCGCCACAGCGTCGACTTGCCCGCGCCGGCCTCACCCTGGATGGCCAGCGCGGCGGGCGAGACCCGGACCTGCTGGGCGAAGTCACGAACCCGGTGCCATTCGGCCGAACGGACGAGATCGCGCCGAACCGCAGCCACACTCATATCCCACCACAGTCCGGCCGGGCAGAGGAGATCGGCGGGGGCGTGAACCCGGCCCGTTCGGGACTATTGGTCATGTGCGGGTGCGGTGGCTAGCGGTCCGTGACCACCCGCAGCGCGACCCTGCGGTTGCCGCCGTTCTGCTGGACCAGCGCGAACCACAGCGGGA
>DAIOWL010000724.1:0-4151 GCA_036758545.1 Streptosporangiaceae bacterium
GGGCAGCGTGCTGCTCGGCCTGATCGCGGCCTGGCCGACGTTGCGGGCCGTGTATACCGGCCACGTGGACGCCAGCACGTTCGGCGCTCAGGTGGTCGTCGCCGCGGTCGTGCTGGGCGGCTACCTCATGCTCACCGTCCGATCCGCCTGACCTGGGTGACCTCCCGCGCGGAGATCTGGTCAGGTCGTCCGGAGGTATTCGGCTACCCGGGTGCGCTCGGCCGCTATCTCGCGGGCACGGGGCGGCAGTTCAGCGCCGACCTCAACGGCGAAGTCCAGGTACGCCTGGTGGCCGGGCATCTCCTTCAGGCATCTGGTGACGAGCATGGCGGCCTGGGAGACGTCATCACGGCGCTCGGCGATCCTCGCGCGCAGGAAGATGAGTTCAGGCCCGGCGAGTGCGGGGCTGTCGGCGAGCCGGTCCAGCAGTTCGTCCTCGGGGGAGCCCGCGAACCGGTCGAGGAGCATCTCGTGCCATGTGGCGAGGTCGTTCGCCCGTTCCTTGCGTCGGTAGCTGGTCTCATCGAAGGTTCCGTACAAGGTGCGCGGCCGCTTGGGATCCGCGCGTCCGGCCGCCTCCAGCGCGTCCAGGTAGGACGCGGCGAACTTCCGCCACATATCCGGCGTCGTAAGCAGCCGGGCCAGCGGAACCGCCAGGAGCGTCTCCTTTTCCGCCACCTGGCCGTAGCCCCGGCGGGTCCAGCCGTAGTCTGCCTCCCAGCGGATGAGTTGCTCCGGCGCGCGGTCGGCGAGCGCCGCGAACCCGCCGTGCCGGAGTACCGACTCCCACAGCGCGGCCACGGCCTCCGATACCACGAATTTGGCGGCCTCCACCGGATCGTCGGAGTGGAAGTAGTCGTAGCTCTTCATGTCGCAGGCCAGGTCGACCATCTTCGCGACGGCCTGCTGTGCTGGAGCGGGGTCGCTGGCCATCAGGGCCGCCAGCGCGTCGGCCGCCAGCCGGCGGAACGTATGCCGCCACCTCGACCGTTCGGTGTGGTGCACCCGGCGGTCCCCCGCCATGTAGGCGCCGTCCTTGGCCAGCTCGACGAAAGTCGTCACCTCCTCCAGGACACCGGCTGGGTCTGGCAGCTCCTTCTTCGGCTTCACCTTCGGCTGATCCTGCGGGCGCAGCTCGTCCTCGATGCGCTCGCGGAGCTGAGCGTTCCCGCGCCAGTAGACAGTCCACAAGATCTTGCGGAGACGCGCATCGTCATGCGGTGCCATCGCGGCGTAAAATTCGTCACGGTTCATCCGGTTCGCTGCCATGGCACTCGATCGTAGGGCAAGGTCAAGGCAAGCGCTGGCGGTGAGGGTACTGGTTGTCGCACCGCTGTGCTACCGTCGGGTCATGGCCGTCCGCAAGAAGCGCTCCATCTCCATCCCGCCCGAGCTCGACGCCGAGATCGCCGCGGCCGCGCAGGACGCCGGGATGAGCTACAGCGCCTGGATAGCCCAGACCGCGCGGAAGGAATTCACCATCCGGGCGGGCCTGGAAGCCGTCGGCCAGTACGAGGCCGAGCACGGCCCGTTCACCCCGGACGAGATCGCCGAAGCCGACAAGTGGGCCGCCAGGGTCATCCACCCGTCCGCCGCCCGGCGGACAGCGTGACCGGGGTCACCTACGACTCCGGGGCGCTGATCGCTGCCGAGCGCGGCGAGCGGCGGATCTGGGCCCGCCATCGCGCCCTGCTGCTCCGCCGCGTCGTACCGACAGTCCCGGCCCCCGTCGTGGCCCAGTGCTGGCGAGGCAACGCCCGCCAGGCACAGCTCGCCCGGCTCCTGGCCGGATGCGAAACCGAAACTCTCGACGACACCAGGGCCAGGGCCACCGGAACCCTGGCCGGCCGCGCCCGCGTCGCCGACATTGTCGACGCCAACGTCGTCGAAGGCGCCCTCCGGCGCGGCGACCTCATCATCAGCTCCGATGAGGGCGATCTAGCCGCAATCGCCGCAGCCGTCAGCCGCCACATTGACATCGACCACCCATAACACCCGGCCCTAGAGCGGTTACCCGGCCCTATCAGCTACGGATCGCGTCGTCTACGGGAGAAGCTGGTCGATGAGGATCGACCTCAGCCAGTTCTCGTACCGCTCGCCGCTCCAGCCCCGGTCGGTGACGAGCAGGCCGTAGACCTCGGGGGACGCCAGGGCGTGGATGATGTCGGCGGCGTCGCGCTCGCTGAGCCCGGGCCGCAGGGCGCCCGAACCAGCCAGCGAGCGGGCGATGCCCTGCTGGCCATCGTGACGCTGCCGGGCGATCTCGGTCAGCAGCGACGCCGCGTCCTGGTCGGACCGGGCCGCGTCGGCCAGGATGCGGTGAACGGGCCCGACACGGGCCATGACCTGGTGCAGCAGCGCGGCGAACGCTGCCAGCTGGCCGTTCGGGTCCTCGGCTGAGTAAAGCGCCCGGACCTGCGGGCGGTCCGCCATGGCCACCGCCTCGTCGTCACCTCCGATGGAGACGTCGAGCAGCGCCTTGAGGATCCCGAGCTTGGAAGCGAACAGCCGGTACACCGTCGTCGGCGGGGTGTCCGAGCGGTCGCTGATCGCATCGATGGTCGTCGCGGCGTAGCCGCGCTCGACGAACAGGCTCTGGGCCGCCTCGACGACGGCCACCCGGGTGCGGCGGGTACGCGCCTGGCGGGCGGCTCCGTCGTACGTTCGGCGCGACTTGACATCTCGATCCATATTGGTGATAGTACTACTACCAAAACGGTAGTTCAACTACCACGAATATCTGGCTCACGGGATGTTAAGGAGCAACCATGACCAGCACGTCCGCCACCTCCGTCCAGGCGGCTGCCGCCGCCATCACGTCCGTCACCCTCGAGGTGCCCGACCCCGACGCCGCCGACGCCTTCTACCAAGCCGCGTTCGGCCTGGGCACCCGGGTGCGCGTCCGCGCGTCACAGGCGCCGACGAGCGGGTTCCGCGGGTTCACGCTGTCGCTCGTGGTGTCACAGCCGTCCACGGTCGACGCACTGGTCGGCACCGCCCTCGACGCGGGCGCGACGACGATCAAGCCCGTCACGAAGAGCCTGTGGGGCTACGGCGGCGTCGTCCGCGCCCCCGACGGGACGATCTGGAAGATCGCGACGTCGGCGAAGAAGGACACCGGCCCGGCTACCCGGCAGGTCGACGACATCGTGCTCCTGCTGGGATGCGCGGACGTCGCCGCGACCAAGCAGTTCTACGTCGAGCAGGGCCTGACGGTGGCGCGGGGCTTCGGCAGCAAGTACGTCGAATTCACCGCCCCGGCGTCGCACATCAAGCTGGCGCTCTACAAGCGCCGGGCCCTGGCCAAGGACGCCGGCGTCCCGCCGGAGGGCAGCGGATCGCACCGGATCGCCATCACCAGCGACGCCGGGCCGTTCACCGACCCGGACGGTTTCGCCTGGGAGACCGCGCCGCGTGAGTCATAACCGGCCGACTTAGGAGAAGGGCTGAGGGGAAGGAGTCAGTCATGGCTGAGCGAAACACGGCAACCACGCGATTCACGGACGAGGAACGAGCCGCGATGAAGGAGCGCGCCAAGGAGATGAAGACCACGGCGCGCCGCTCCCCGCGCGATAAGGCGGCGGAGGCGGAACGCGATGTGCTCGCGAAGATCTCCGAGATGGAGAAACCGGATCGCGAGATGGCCGAGAAGATCCACGCCATCATCAAGGCCAACGCGCCCGACCTCATGCCGAGAACGTGGTACGGCATGCCGGCGTACGCCAAGGACGGCAGCGTCCTGTGCTTCTTCCGGCCCGCGCCGAAGTTCAGCGAGAGGTACGCGACGTTCGGCTTCAACGACAACGCGAAGCTCGACGACGGCACCATGTGGCCGGTCGCTTACGCCCTGAAGAAGCTGACCAAGGCCGACGAGGCCAGGATCACCGCGCTGATCAAGCAAGCGGTCAGCTGACTCAGGGCCGCCGGCTTATGGCTCGAGCAGGTCGGTGATGGCCTCGCGCAGAAGGTCACCGTAGGTCGCGGGGCCGAGATCTCCGAGGTCGCTGAGCGACATAAGGCTGCTCAGCAGCGCCCCGAGCGCGCAGCTCAGCCGGACCCGGTCGCGGGCGGGGATGGCGGAGTTCGCCAGGATCTGGCGGAACTGCTGCTCCATCTCCTCGTGGTCGCCGTCGTGTCCCTTGATGTGCAGG
>DAIOWL010000725.1:0-4150 GCA_036758545.1 Streptosporangiaceae bacterium
GTGGTGTCCGGCGTGGTCGGCGTGGCGCTGTGGCTGTGGATGGCGCGGGCGAACGGCCAGGGCAAGAACTGGGCGCGGATCCTGTCCACCGTGCTGTTCGGGCTGGCCACGCTGGACCTGTTCGGCGTGCTCAGTCAGCCGAAGACGGCGCTGGGCTTCATCTTCCCGGTGCTGACCTGGCTCGTCGGGGCGGGCGCGGTGTTCCTGCTGTGGCGGAAGGACAGCACCGACTTCTTCCGGCCGCTGGGCAAGTACGACCCGTCCGTAGACGCGCGCGTCAAGCCGCCGTCGAGCCGGCAGTGAGCGCCGCTCCGGTCGTCTACTCCGCTGTCCCGACGCTGTTCGGCCCGGACGGCGAGCTGGATCCCGGCGCCAACCGCGCGCTGTACCGGCTTCTAACCGGGCTGGTGGACGGGATGCTGGTGGCGGGCACTACGGGCGAGTTCCCGTCCCTGGAGGACGCCGAGCGCCTGTCGCTGTTCGAGCTCGCGCTGGCCGAGGCGGGACCGGACCGGGTGATCGCGCACATCGGCGCGCCAGATGCCCGGCACGCGATCCGGCTGGCCCGGGCCGCGGTCGCGCTCGGCGCGACCCGCATCGCCGCGATCACGCCGTACTACCTGCCGGCCCGTCCCGACGAGCTGGCCGGGCACTACCGGCGGATCCGCGACGCCGTACCGGGCCCCGAGCTCTACGCCTACATTTTTCCCGAACGGACCGGGCTGGCCGTCGCCCCGTCACTGTTCGCCGAGGTGGCGCAGGCGGCGGGCCTGGCCGGAGCCAAGATAAGCGGGTCAGCCTCGGCCGACCTGGCCGGCTACGTCGCGGCAGCGCCCGGCCTGCGGATCTTCTCCGGTAACGACGCCAACCCCTGGGCCACGATGCGGGCCGGGGGCGCGGGCGTGATCTCCGGGCGCAGCTCCGCCTACCCCGAGGTCTACGCGGCCCTGCGGAACGACCCCGGAGTGCAGGAGCGGCTCGACCGGATCGTGGCGCTCGGCGCGAGCATCGGCCGGATCAAGCATGCGCTGGGGGTGCGCGGCCTGGCGGGTACGGCCGCGCGGATGACCGTCGACCCGCCGGGCCCGGAGCTGGCCGCCGCGATCGCGGCCGAGGTTTCCGCCACGGCGGAGACCTTGACCCGTTCGTTATCAAGCCACCGGTGAACCTGCCCCGGGGGTGGCGCGTCCTGTTGTATAGAGGTCCGGCGTAAGCGGGGCGCCGGACCTCTACAGCTCGGCAGGCGGAAGCCGAGCGGAGGGCCCGGCGAGAGCGGGGCGCCGGGTTCCGGCCCGGCGTGAGCGGGGCGCCGGTAACCCGCCCGTCTCCGTCTGCGGAGCTGGCCGGTTCAGTCGTCCGCGTTGAGTACCTGATGAGCGCGGGCGACTGGCGTCGGGACGACGAGGTCCCCTCCCCGAGCCTCCCCCAACCGTTCCGGCCGACCAGCTGAAGTCCCTGGGAATTCCCGGAAGAGTGCTGGTCACGGGCATGATCAATCGAGTCGCAGATCTGGTTGAACGAGAAATCCTAACGCCCTACCTATGGACACTTCACGAATGCTGACGTAAGCAGGTGAAAGGGAGCTAGAAGGTCTAGACCGTTTGAAACTGGGAGGGAAACCCTGTGGCTGACGCGTGGATGCCGGGCGCCAGATGTATACGGGCCCAGATCGACGGGGGACAGCTCGGGGGTGGAGCACCGCGCGTGGTCTGGCTGACGTTGGGCGCCGATCCGCGCGCCGTTTCTGTCTGGTCGGCCGCGCAGCGGCTCAACCAGGAAAACCGTCCGACCCACCTAGTGTGGGATCCGCTCACCGGTGACATCGCACAGCTGCTGCCGATCGTCCGGGCCGGGTGCGCCCTGGGCATGCCGGAGTACCTGGATTACGAGCCTGACCGGCTGCCGCCCAGTCGCGCGGGCGTGAATCGCGAGGGCAGGCTGTGCGTCCAGATCGGCGTGCTCGGTACGCCGCGCGAGCCGTTCACCAGCTTCCAGATGATCGGGCTGGCCTCCATCCTCGCCTGGCTGGACTCGTGGCGCATTCCGCGCCGCTGGCCGGCTGGCCAGCCGGCCCCGTACCGGCAGCTGGCCCGGCCCCGCAGCCGGGCGCTGTGGGCGCTCGGCGGTCACTTCGGTGCCTCCCAGGTCCCCGAGTGCGACAACCTCGGCCCCGGCGGCATCGACATCGACCACCTGACCCAGCTCGACGCCAGCATCGCCTGTGAACTGGCCGAACCCGACCGCGCCAACGGGTCCCCGGTCCGGCTAGGCCCGCGCGCCCACGAACTCCGCGCCGCGGCCGTCTAGCGGGTCGCTGAGGTCTAGCGGGTCGCTGAGGTCTAGCGGGTCGCTGACGGCGGCGGCCCGTCTGGAACGCCATGAAACCCCGGATCCAGTGCGTTCTGACGCACTGGAAGCCCGGATCCAGTGCGTCCGGCCGGCGTCTGGGAGCGGCATTGGGCAGGACCTGAAGGGGGCGGAGGGCGATGGCGGGGCACGCGCCTCGGTTCGTTCGGTTAAAAAAGGGTTCCTGCTGGCGACGCCGGGCAGCCGAGGTCCTACTCTTGTGAGGATGAACGACCGGCTCGTCTGGATCGACTGCGAGATGACAGGGCTCGACATCGAGCGCGACGCCCTCATCGAGATCGCCTGCCTGGTGACCGATGCCCAGCTCAACCTGCTCGACGAGGGCATCGACCTGATCATCAAGCCGCCGGCCGAGGCGCTCGAGTCGATGCCGGAAATAGTCCGGGAGATGCACACCACCTCGGGGCTGCTGGCCGAGCTGCCCGGAGGGATCGCCGTGGCCGAGGCGGCCGAGCTCGTGCTCGGCTACGTGCGCGGGCACGTCAGCGAGGCCAGGAAGGTGCCGCTGTGCGGCAACTCGATCGCCACCGACCGCTGGTTCATCGCCCGCGACATGCCCGAACTCGACGCCTACCTGCATTACCGGATGGTCGACGTGTCCAGCATCAAGGAGCTGGCTCGGCGCTGGTACCCCCGGGTCTACTTCGCCTCCCCGGGCAAGCACGGCGGGCACCGGGCGCTGGCGGACATCAAGGAGAGCGTGCAGGAGCTCCGGTATTACCGGGAGGCGCTGTTCGTGCCGCAGCCGGGCCCGGACTCCGCCACCGCGCGGGCGATTGCGGCGCGGTACTCCTAGCCGGGTTCGGCGGGCGCTGCGGGCACGTCACACGCGGGACGGCGGAGACCGCTATACTCGTCTTCAGCCGCGCGATGTCCCCCCGGGCAGCGCGCGTCTTGCTGTGGCCCGGCCGTACGGCCAGGCGACGATGGTGGGCGTAGCTCAGTTGGTAGAGCGCCAGGTTGTGGTCCTGGATGTCGCGGGTTCAAGTCCCGTCGCTCACCCCAGGTGAATACGAGGGTCAGGCGGCTCAGGTTCCCCGTAGGGGCCTGAGCCGTTCTCGTTTCAGGGGCGGTCAGTCCCAGCGGCGGAAGCCGCCCTCGGAGTTGATGACCTGGCCGGTGATCCAGGCGGCATCGTCGGTGACCAGCCAGGCGATCAGGCGGGCCGGGTCGTCGGGGGTGCCCCAGCGGCCCTGCGGGAAGCGGCGGCGGACGATTTCGTGCACGTCCGGCGGGGCGTAGCCAGTGTCGACCGGGCCGGGGTTGACCGTGTTCAGCGTGATTCCGCGGCCGGCCAATTGGTCGGCTAGGGTCTGGGTGATCGAGGTGAGCGCACCCTTGCTCGCGGCGTAGGCGACCTCGCCGGGCATCGGGCCGAGGTCCTGCCCGGAGGTCATGAAGACGATCCGGCCCCCGGGGCGGCTGTCGTCATGCCGGGCGGCGAAGGCCTGGGCCAGCAGGATCGACGAGCGGGCGTTGGCGGCCCAGTGGGCGTCGAGCATCTCGGCGGTCAGCGGGCCGAGCGGGCCGTCGCCGCCGCTGCGGGCGTGGTTGCAGACCAGGATGTCCAGGAATCCGGACGTTGCGGCGGCCGATTCGATGAGCCGGGACGGCGCACCGGGGTCCGACAGGTCCGCCTCCTGATGCCAGACGGCCGCTGCCGGGTCGGCCAGCGCCTCGGTCACGCCACCGGTCACGGCCTCCTGGCCGCCCGGGTCGGCGCCCCACGGCTGGTCGCGATCGTGCGGGGCGTAGTGGTGAAGGACCAGGCTGGCGCCCTGCG
>DAIOWL010000726.1:0-4147 GCA_036758545.1 Streptosporangiaceae bacterium
TATCGGCGTCGCCGTCAAGGACGGGGCGGTAACCCTCACCGGCGCCGTGTCGACCTACGCGCAGAAGTACGCGGCGGTCCGTTCCGCCTCGTGGGTGTACGGCGTGAAGGCCGTCGCCGATGAGCTGACAGTCAAGCCGACCGGGGAGCCGCGCGACGACTCTGACATCGCCCGGGCGATCGCCCACATCCTGGACAACAACACCCAGATTCCCGAGGGCAAGGTACATGCGCAGGTGCGAGCCGGCTGGGTAACGCTCAACGGGGAGGTGGAATGGCAGTACCAGCGGCTTGAGGTCGAGCGGATGGTCCGGAATGTGCGCGGCGTGGTGGGCATCAGCAACAACATCGTCGTCACGCCGAAGGTCAGCCCGGACCAGGTGCAGGCCAAGATCGAAGAAGCCTTCAAGCGCGAGGCCGAGATAGACGCCCGTCATATCAGCGTCGCCGTCTCCGACCACACCGCGCGGCTCTACGGCCACGTCCACTCACTGAACGAAGCGAACGCCGCAAGGGCAGCGGCCGCGTCAGCGCCAGGCATTGCCAGCGTGGAGAGTCATCTGGTCGTCATACCGTGACCGCGGCGACGTCGGGATGGGCATTGTTAGGGGATGGACAAGCGTCTTCGCTTCATTGCCGACCTCATCGAACCGCTGCGGGTAGCGCCAGGGAGCACGGTCAAGCTGAGCCGGGACCACGATCCGGGCTACACCGGCCAGGTGACGCGGCCGCAGGCCACCGCACTGCTCGCCGATGGCGTAGGGCTTCTCGCCAAGTACCAGGACCGGCTCGCCGCCCAGGACACCTTCGGCGTGCTGCTGGTCCTCCAGGGACTGGACGCCTCGGGCAAGGACAGCACCATCAAGCACGTGATGAGCTGTGTCAACCCGCAGGGGGTCGCCGTCCGTGCCTTCAAACAGCCCTCCGCCGAAGAACTGAACCACGACTTCCTCTGGCGTTACCAATGCGCCCTGCCCGGGCGGGGCAGGATCGGCATCTTCAACCGGTCCCACTACGAGGAGGTGCTCGTCGTCCGGGTGCATCAGGACCTGCTCGCCGCGCAGCGACTGCCCGCGGCGGCAACGAAAGGCGACGTCTGGGACCGCCGGTACCGGGAGATCAACGACTGGGAGCGCTACCTGGTCGACAACGGCATCCATGTCGTCAAGATCATGCTCAACATGTCAAAGAGAAAGCAGGCCATACGGTTCATCAAGCGCATCGACCACCCGGCAAAGAACTGGAAGTTCTCGCCCAGCGACGTCAGGGAGCGACGCTACTGGGACGACTACCAGCAAGCCTTCGACAGCATGCTGAGTCATACCAGCACGCAATGGGCACCGTGGTACGTCGTGCCGGCCGACCATAGGTGGTTCAGCCACCTGGCATCCGCTGGGGTCCTCGTGACAGCGCTCAGCGCCATCAACCCGAGGTACCCGGCCGCTGACCCCGCGGAGAGGGATCACATGGCGCAGGTCAGGGCCGAGCTTGTCGCAGAACTGGCTGCCGCGCAGCCCGGCTGAGTGCTCCCCGCAGGCATCCTGAGATCCTTGCTCCGCATGGCTAGGCTAGAGTCCGGGCAGCGGGCCGACGCCAGGGAGCCCGGGCTCAGGCACTACAGGCGGAACGATCCCGGGCGGGGGAATGTCGGGCTTTCGCCGGCTGGCAAAGGCCGCTTCGATTGCCTCGGCGACGGCGAGTGTAGCGTGCACCTGGGCGACGGCGGCCAAGACCGCAGCGGCGTCCTTCCCCTCCTCCTGGCCAAGGTAGCTGCGTGCCTCGGCTGCGAGCTGTTCGGCCTTGCCGTAATCTCCCGGCGAGTATCCCGGAGCTGTCATCGGTCCTCCAGCTTCTCGCTGACCTCGGGTCCGTAGGAGTCCGCTGCCCGCCGGCGGCGCCGCAGCTCCCGGCGTTCCTCGGCGACCAGGCCGCCCCACACTCCGTGCGCGCCGATGCCGAACGAGTGCCGGAGCGAAAGCTCCAGGCAGTCCGCCCGCACCGGGCACCCGGCGCAGATCGCGATGGCCCGGGCGGCCTGTTCCCGCGCCCGCCCCACGTCCGCGGTGAGCGGGAACCACTCATCCGGATCCAGGCACGAAGTGGCGCACCGCGCCTGCCGGTACACCCGCCCGGACAGCTCACGGTCGTTCGGCTCGCCTGACCGGCACTGCACCGGGCGAGGCGAAACGGTCGTCACCACCGGCTGCACCTCCTCGCGCTCGTCTCCGCTCCAGCCTCACCGGCGCACCGCCCGGCCGCATCCCCCGACCGGACGGTTGACCAGGCTCGTTATCCCAGCGGGCAGAACTATCCAGGTGAGGGATGCGGCAACGGCCGGCTTTCTCCAGTGTCAGGTCCGTAAGGGGTATCGGCCGGCTGCGGCCGGCCGCCGGGGCCTGCGGCGAAGGAGAGGCAATGGCCCTGACACTACATATCTGTCCGGCAGATGGAGGGGCCGTCGTGTGGGCGAGCGGGGACGTCGACACCAACGTGGCCGAGACGTTCCAGGACATAATGCTGGCGGTGATGCGCAGGCACAGCCCGTTGCTGCTACTCGACCTGTCCGGGGTCTCGTTCATGGACTGTGCCGGCCTGCGCGCGCTCCTGCTGACCCAGCGGAGGGCCGGAATGCGCGGCGGGTCGGTCAGCCTGATCGCGGAGTCGCCCGCCGTACGCCGGATCATCGACCTCCTCGGCGTGCGTGACGCCTTCCCGGTTCGCGAGCGGCTCAGCGAGCTCAGCGCCGTCCTGCTCAGCCTGCTCGGCGGGGCCGTTCCGGCCGGGCCCGCGGCTGGCCGGTGAACCTGTCCGGTCTGTGGATGTGCGACGCCAGCGCTAACCGGCAGCCTGGACGGTATCAGTGCTCCAGCCAGGCAGGAGGTTCCGCATGCTAACCGCCGAGGAGATGGAACCGGCCGGTCATGTGCACGTGAACGCGGGCCGGCTGTGGGGGGGCGGCATCGCCACCGCCATCGTGGCCGCGCTGGCCGTACTGGCCGGCGTCCTCATCACCCGGGGCGTGCTGGGCATACCCGTGCTCGCGCCCAAGGCGGCCAGCGACTTCGGCGATTCGTCCACCGCGGTCTATGCCGGGCTGGCGGCCGGCTGCGCGCTGCTGGCCACGGCCCTGCTGCACGTCCTCCTGCTCGGCACGCCCCGCCCGTTCACGTTCTTCGCCTGGATCACCGCGCTGGCTGACGTGATCGCGGCCGCCGCGCCGTTCACCCAGCCGGCCCCGCTGGCGAGCAAGATCTTCACCGCCATCATCAACATCGTGGTGGGCGTGGCCGTGATCTCCCTGCTCTCCGGCGTCGGCCGCGTCGCCATCCGTCCCGCCGTCCTGCCCACCATCCCGGACCGCCCTGTGACCTCCCGCTGACCGGGTCTACCGTCGCATGAACGTGGCATCCGTCACTCGAGGGCGCGGGCCGTGGCCATGATCGCGGCCAGGCACCGCAGCCCGTCCGCGCCGACGTGAACCGTGCCGTCCGGCCCGATTACCGCCGGGGTGACCTGCCGTGGCAGCGCCAGCCACTGCTCCTGCCAGTCCCGGCATCGCCGGTATCCGGTGATGGTCAGCGGCCCGCCGTCGAGGGTAACCGTCCCGCCTGACCGGCGCACGATGCGGACCGGGTCGGGGTCGTGCAGCAGCGGAAGGGGCAGGTCGGGGCTTGTCAGGTGGAAGTAGACCGGGGGGGCCGGCCAGGTGATGGCGGTAACCACCCGGCGTACGTCGTACACGCTGCTCAGGTTCTGCCGCCGTGCCCAGATCGCGTCGAACAGGCGGCGCCGCAGCTCGTCCTGGATGCCGTCGGTGATCGCCTCGGCGTAGGCGGCCACCGCCGCGGCGGTGCTGCTTAGCGCCGGCGGAGGAGCGGCCGGCAGCCGCTCGCCCGGCAGCGTGAGCGCCTTGGCCTGCGCTACCTCCTGCTCCCAGCGTGCGGGCGCAGCGCCGCGCTCGACGGCCCGCCACTCGATCCCGGCCGCCCCGGTCCCGGCCAGATGATCCGCCCGCTGGCTGGCCAGGTAGCAGAGCAGGCAGTTGAAGTCGCCGTAGACCACCACGTTCACTGTGAACTCCCGTATCACCGCGGCCCTCGGCCGCCTACTGGCCGCCGGGGGGCGGCGGCAGCGGGAACCGCAGCTCC
>DAIOWL010000727.1:0-2196 GCA_036758545.1 Streptosporangiaceae bacterium
GCCGCTGCAACACCGGCCCCAAATGCCGTCACGACCACCGCCTCAAGCAGCACCCCAAGTGGACAGTCGAGCAGCTCCCCGACGGCACCTTCCGGTGGACCACCCCAGCAGGACGCACCTACACCACCGAACCCACCCGCTACCCCATCTGACTGTCCCGCGCCGCGTGAGGGATCTGTCAGTGCGCTCGCGCGTGGCTTTCTTCCACAGACAGGCCGCGCAGTCGCCCTTCGATGATCGACCAGAACCGGGAGCATTTCATCGGCTCGCTGGCTGGGCATTGCCGGCCGTGCTCGAGTGCGATGCGGGCCACCTCAATACGGTGCTGCTGCTCGGCCAGTTCGGCCAGCTTGTGATCGATCATCTCCCGCTGGCTTTGCCGCTCGCCCGCTATGAAGCGCCCGATCTCCGCTAGCGAGAATCCGATCTCGCGGAAGAACAGGATCACGCCGACGTCCCTGATCGCCGACGCGGCATAACGCCGTCGTCCCGCCGCCCGGGCCGCCGGCCGCACCAATCCAAGTTCGTCGTAGTACCGGAGCGTGGTCGCTGGCACGCCGGTACGTTCGGACAACTCGCCGATTGACAGCAACACTGGCGGGACCGGCGAAGCCAGGGTGCGTTCGGTAGCAGGCATTTGACTTCAAGCGTACTGGAAGTGCTTTGCTCGCCTGATGGACATCAAGCAGAGGATGCTGGGCCGCATCATGCAATGGTGGGGTCCTCGCGGAGGGCTGGCACAGTTCCACCAGCCGACCGGGGCCGTCGGGCACGTCGTCGGCTGGATCATGGGCCGGCGCTCGTCGAACGTGGCGCGCAACCGCTGGGCGGTTCAGCGTCTCGACGTCCAGCCGGCCGACCGCGTCATCGAACTCGGCTGCGGTCCGGGCGTAGCCATCGCCGCCCTCGCCATCCGGGCTAGCCGGGGACTGGTGGTGGGCGTCGACCATTCGCAGGTCATGATCCGCCAGGCCCGCCGCCGCAACAGGGCCGCCATACGGGCCGGACGGGTACGCCTGATCCACGCGCCGGTCGAGAGCGTGTCCGTCAGCGACGGGCCATTCAACGCCGCGCTTGCCGTCAATACCGTCGGCATGTGGCCCGACCCGGGCGCCCGGCTTCGTGAACTCGCCCGGCTGCTGCGGCCCGGCGGGCGCATCGCCCTGGTATCCCAGCCCCGCTGTCCCGGTGCCACCGCGGCCACGTCGGCGGCGGCCGCCAGCGAGCTGGCAGGCCTGCTTACCGACGCTGGGTTCGAGCACCTCCGAACCGACATGCTCGACCTCGACCCGCCCGCGGCGTGCGTCCTCGGGCACGTGGCACCCGCCGATGATGCCAAGCTCGCCGCCGTTCAACAGCTCGGGCAAAACTAAGGGCAGCAGCTACAGGTACAGGACCAGCGTCAGCTACGAGCACCTGCACAACCACGCGATCACCCCGCCGCCCGGCCCCAACCCGCCAGGCGGCCCTATCCCGCCGCCCGGCCCTAACACGCCGCGCAACCCTAGCCCGCCGCGGCGTGCAGCGCGGCCTGCTGAAATGTAGCGGGAATCGGCAGGTCGCCGATCTGCGACGGCGGCCAGATGATCATGAACGCCCGGCCGCACACCTCGTTCTCCGGGATGGTTCCCATGGCCGGGAATCCGGCGGACTTGTGCCCGCGCGAGTCATCGGAGATGGCCCGGTTGTCGCCCATGACCCACAGCCGTCCGGGCGGGACAATCAGATTGAACTTCTGCATCGACGGTCTCGCGCCGGGGAACAGGTAGGACGCCTCGTCCAGCGCCACGCCGTTGACCGTGACCTTGCCGTTCACGCAGCACACCACGTGATCGCCGGGCAGCCCGATGACCCGTTTGATGTAGTACGTCTGGGTGCTGTACAAGCCGATATCGGCGAGCACGTCGTACGCGGCCCGCAGTAGCGGGTTGCCCGGCGGGGAGGGATCCGGCTCGCCCGTGGTGGTGCCCCACGAGCCGTCCCCGCTGAACACCACGATGTCGCCGCGGGCGATGCCGCGGACGTGGTAGACGAGCTTGTTGACCAGCACCCGGTCGCCAGTGAGCAGGGTGTTCTCCATCGAGGACGAGGGGATCCGGTACACCTGGACGACGAACGCCTTGATGAGCAGCATCAGGACGATCGCCGCCACCACGACCACCATCAGCTGGCGCCAGGACTTCGTCCGCCGTCCGG
>DAIOWL010000727.1:2296-4133 GCA_036758545.1 Streptosporangiaceae bacterium
CGCGTCCGTAACCGGCGCAGCCGCCACCGCGGGATCTCGCTGATCGTCGGTGGTGGGCATGAGCACCGGCGTCCTCGGTCGTAGTCGTACGCCGTGCTCTGACCCGAGCCGGCAAAGCGCCCGGGATTCCTCATACGTGCCCGAACGGCGGCGGATTTCAGTGTGCCATATCTTGTGGTGAGAATTCCGCTGGTCGCCGGCTAGCACAGGACTCGCGCAGGGACCCGCACAGGGAGAGGACGATCGCGCTTGGGGCCACCCAGGAACGTCAGCTTCACCCGCGCCGAACTGAAGTCGTTCACCGGGGCCACCCTGCCGGACCTGATCGCCGAGGGCGTTCGGCTGCTGTTCGTCGGCATCAACCCGGGCCTGCGCAGCGTCGCCGTGCAGGGCCACTTCGCGCCGCGCGGCAACCGGTTCTACCCGGCCCTGCTGCGGGCCGGCGTCACCGACCACCTGATCGACGCCTCGGCCGGGCTCGCCCCGGCCGAGCGGGACTACCTCCTGCGCCGCGGCGTCGGCATCACGAGCCTGGTCGAACGGGCGACGGCGAGCGCCGATGAGCTCGGCCCGGCCGAACTGGCCGACGGTGCCCGCGCGCTCGGCGCGAAGATAGCCCGCTTCGGCCCGCGCGTGGTCGCCATCCTGGGCGTCACCGCCTACCGGACCGCCTTCGCGGCGCCGCGGGCCGTGCTCGGCCGTCAGCCGGAAGACCTGCACGGCTCCCAGCTCTGGGTGGTGCCGAACCCGAGCGGGCGTAACGCGCACGCGCCGCTGGACACGCTGGCCGCCGCCTACCGCGAGGTCGCGCAGGCAGCCGGCCTCAGCTTGTAGCGTCAGGCGGGTCCAGCGTGCGGCCGGCGCCGCCACTGGCGCCACCGCCACCGCCGGTGCCGGGATCTGGTCAGGGTGGCCACCGCGGACGCCTCGGGTTCCGCCGCCATGGCCTGCGGCGGCCGGAACGGGGGCCGGGGCCGTCTCGGCTCGCGCACGCCCGCCAGTCCCGGCCCGCTGCTGCGCCGACGGACGAACGGAACGTGCTGCCAGACCCAGGCCAGCCACCGTCTCAGGCCCATATGTTCAGGTTAGCGTAGATCCGACCGACCAGACCCAGGGGAGCGTGGATGACCAGCACCCAGCACGTGCGCGTCGAGGGCAACAGCTACCAGCGCGGCTGCCAATACGGCCGCCAGGCCGCGACCCGGGTACGGCTGTCGGTCCAGGCCTACCAGCAGACGTTCGCCCACTTCGCCGGGTGGGACTGGCCCACCGTCCGCCGGGAGGCGGCCCGGTTCGAGGCGCCGATCGGCTCGGTCATGCCCGCGTACCTGGAGGAACTGCGCGGCATCGCGGACGGCGCCGGCCTCGACCTGGCCGACGTGCTGGCGATCAACGTGCGCACCGAGGTGATGTACGCGGCCAAGGCCCGGCAGGCACCCAGGTCCGGAACACAGCCGCAGGCACCTCCGGAGTGCAGCGCGTTCGCCTGCGTCCCCGCGCCCGGCCAGAACGACCCCGTGCTCATCGGGCAGAACTGGGACTGGCTCCTGCACTCGGCCCAGACTCTGGTCGTGCTGGAGGTTCGCCAGGACGACGGCCCGGACTTCGTCACGGTGGTCGAGGCCGGCCTGCTCGCCAAGACCGGGATGAACGCGGCCGGCCTCGGCCTGGTCACCAATGCCCTGGTGACCGACGCGGACGTCGGCGAGCCCGGGCTGCCCTACCACGTGCTGCTGCGCGCCGTGCTCGACTGCACCACGATCACCGACGCCCTCGAGGTGCTCCAGGCCGGCCCGCGTTCCTCGTCGGCCAACTACCTGATCGCGCAGGCCGGCGG
>DAIOWL010000728.1:0-4128 GCA_036758545.1 Streptosporangiaceae bacterium
GGGGTGCCGATCCACCGCATCGGCACGGACGCCGACCTGGCCACGGCGCTCATCGAGGTCGTCGCGAGCACCCAGCGCAGGCGCGCGTGAGCCTAGCCAACCCCGCTCTCCTGGCCGTCGGCCTGCTCGTGGCCGCGGGCCTGGCCTGGGCCGCGGTCGTCGTCGCGAGGCGGCGGACCGCGGCTCTCACCGCGGCCGGGCTCACGGGCGGTGGCCCCGGGCGCGGCCGCGCCCGGCTCGGGGGTATCTGGTTCACCATCGCCGGCGTCGCCGTGCTCGCGATCGCCGTGGCCGGCCCGGCGGCGTCCGTCCCGGTGTCCCGTGCCTCCGGCACCGTCATCCTCGCCATGGACGTCTCGGGCAGCATGACCGCCACCGACGTGGCGCCCAGCCGTCTTGCCGCCGCGAAGAAGGCAGCGCTGTCGTTCATCAGCGCCCAGCCGGACAACGTGGACATCGGCGTCGTCGCGTTCCAGCAGGGCGGGCTCGAGGCCGCCCTGCCGACCGCCGATCACGCGACCGCCTCGGCCGCGGTCCGCCGGCTGAAGGCCGCCGGCGGCACGTCACTCGGCGACGCCATCCTCGCCTCGCTATCGGCGATCACGCACAAAACCGTCGCCATCGGCCGCAACGGCAGCGCGCCGAACATCGGCTTCTGGCCCTCGGCCACCATCGTGCTGCTCTCCGACGGGCAGAACGAAGGCGGGGCCGCCGGCAGCAGCACGGGCACCGATGCCGCCTCTGACGCGGCTGCCGCGGTGGCCGAGAAGGCCGGCGTGCACATCGACACCGTCGGGGTCGGCACCACCACGGGCACCACCGTCGTAGTCGACGGCTACCACCTGTTTACCGCGCTCGACGCCGCCGCCCTCAAATCGATCGCGCAGGCCACCGGCGGCACGTACCATCCAGCATCGGATGCGGGCGAGCTCGACGGGATCGCCTCGTCCATCAACTTGAGGCTCACCGTCACCAGCCAGCCGCTGCCGCTGGCCGGCGCGTTCATCGCCCTGGCCCTCGTGCTGCTCGCCGCGGGCGCCGTGCTCACCGTAACCCGGACAGGCCGGGTGGTCTGAATGTCCTTCTCCTGGCCGTGGGCGCTGCTCGCGCTCCTCGTCATTCCGCTGGTCTTCGCCGCCTGGTGGCTGACACGGCGCAGGCGCAGGCGTTCCGTGGTCCGGGTGACCTCGCTTGCGCTCGTCCGGACCGCTATGCCCGGCCGTTCGCGCTGGCGGCGGCGCATCCCCGTGGCGCTACTGACGCTTGGCCTGGCCGTGCTCGCGGTCGGTGCCGCCCGCCCGCAGGCGACCGTACCCGTCGCGTCGTCGTCCGCGACGATCATGCTCGCCCTGGACGTCTCGGGCTCCATGTGCTCCACCGACGTCAAGCCGAACCGGATCACCGCCGCCGAGCAGGCGACCAGCGCCTTCATCAAGTCCCAGACGGGCGGTCCGCGTATCGGGCTGGTCGCCTTCGCGAGTACCGCCGTCGTCCTCGTCCCGCCCAGCGCAGAGACGAAGCAGCTGCTCAGTGCGGTCGGTGGTCTCACCACCTCGTTCGGCACCGCCATCGGCGAGGGCATTCTGACCTCGCTCGACGCCATCGCGCAGATCGACCCGTCGGTAGCGCCGACCGGTGCGACCGCCACCCGCAGCCGCGGTGCCGGCTACGCCAACGACGTGATCGTCGTGCTCACCGACGGCTCGAACAACCGGGGGGTCGACCCGCAGGCCGCGGCGAAACAGGCTGCCGGCCGGGGCGTCCGCGTCTTCACTATCGGCTACGGCACCGACAACCCCGCGCCGCTCGCCTGCAGTTCCGCGCAGTTCGGCGGGTACAGCGGGTTCGGCGGCGCGGGTTCCGGGTTCGGCGGCCGGTTCGGCGGGGGCAATCCGTTCGACGCCGACTTCGACGCGCTCAGGCAGATCTCCCGGACCACCGGCGGCACGTTCTACCGCGCGCAAGATGCCGCCCAGCTCAGCCGGACGCTGGCCAAGCTGCCCGCCGCCTTCACGATCGTCCGCAAGCACATCGACCTGGCTTCGTGGTTCGCCGTCGGCGGCGGCCTGCTCGTCGCGGCGGCGGTGGCGCTCTCACTGTGGTGGAACCGCACCCAGCGAGTACCCGCGCCCCCGGGGAGCGCGGATAACTGACCCAGCCCCGCTCCCGTTACTCCGCCCCGGGATCGGCGTCCGCGTCGTCGAGTTCGGGATCAACCCCGCCTTCCCGGTGCTTTTCTGAAGCGCGCATCACGGCCCGCAGCTTGGCGAACTCGGCGGTGTTCGACAGGTCAGGCTCGCTGCCGGCGTCTCCCGGCTCAGGCATGTCGTCACTCATGGGCGGATCCTCCTCCAGATGATGGGTTCCATCCCAGCACGCTACCCGGAAGGTTAATTTTCCCGGACAGGGTAGTAGCGCAGAGACCTGTGAGGGGTCCTGGCGGCCGATCGCCTACCGCCAGCCCGAACGGACTGGACCGCGCACGCGGAGGTGATGGGGCTTGCTGAGGCTTCATGTCAACCCATTCGACTACACGATCCTGGCAATCTACTTTGCCCTGGTCATAGCGATTGGGGTGATCGCCCGCCGGGCCATCGCCACCAGCGAGGACTTCCTGCTGTCCGGCCGGTCGCTGCCGGCCTGGATCACCGGCCTGGCCTTCATCTCCGCCAACCTCGGCGCCATCGAGATCCTGGGCATGGCCGCGAACGGCGCTCAGTACGGCCTGCCGACCGTGCACTTCTACTGGATCGGCGCGGTCCCGGCGATGGTGTTCCTCGGCCTCGTGATGATGCCGTTCTACTACGGGTCACGGGTGCGCAGCGTGCCGGAGTTCCTGCTGCGCCGGTTCAACCCGCCCACCCACCTGTTCAACGCCCTGACGTTCGCCCTGGCCGCCGTGCTGATCGCCGGGGTGAACCTGTTCGCCCTGGCCCTGGTCGTCAACGCGCTGATCGGCTGGCCGATCTGGGTGTCGATCGTCGTCTCGGCGGCGTTCGTGCTGGCCTACATCACGCTCGGCGGGCTGTCCGGCGCGATCTACAACGAGGTGCTGCAGTTCTTCGTGATCATCGCCGGGCTGGTCCCGCTGGTGGTCATCGGCCTGCACAGCGTCGGCGGGTGGAGCGGCCTGCAGGACAAGATCGATCACACCAAGCTGGGCGCCGCCGCCTTCTCCACGTGGGGCGGCGTCGGGGCCGGTTCCTGGACGAACCCGCTCGGCGACTGGATCGGCATCGTGTTCGGGCTCGGCTTCGTCCTGTCGTTCGGCTACTGGACCACGAACTTCGCCGAGGTCCAGCGGGCCCTGTCGGCCAAGGACCTGAACGCGGGCCAGCGGACGCCGCTGATCGGGGCGTACCCGAAGATCTTCATTCCCGCCCTGACCATCATCCCCGGCCTGATCGCGCTGGCCGTCATCCCCAAACTGGGCCAGCCCAAGGGAGAGCTCACCTACAACAACGCCATCCCGCTGCTGATGGGCAGGTACCTGCCGAACGGCGCGCTCGGCGTGGCGCTGGCCGGCCTGCTGGCCGCCTTCATGGCCGGCATGGCGGCCAACGTCAGCTCGTTCAACACCGTCTTCACCTACGACATCTGGCAGACCTACATCAGGAAGGGCCGCCGCGACCGGTACTACCTGAATGTCGGCCGGGTGGTAACCGTGGTCGGCATCCTGATCGGGATCGGCACGGCGTTCATCGCCTCGGGTTACAGCAACATCATGAACTACATCCAGTTGCTGTTCTCGTTCTTCAACGCGCCGCTGTTCGCCACGTTCATCCTGGCCATGTTCTGGAAGCGCACCACGCCGTGGGCCGGGATCGCCGGGCTGGCCGCCGGGACGATCGGCGCCGCCGTCATGCACCTCGTCGGCTACCACATCGGCTACTTCTACCCGCATCAGGTCTACGACCCGACCCACGCCACGATCAACGCGCAGATGCTCAACTTCTACGGGGCCATCGCCGCCTTCGTGGCCGACCTCGTGGTCACGGTGCTGGTCAGCCTGGCGACCAAGCCGAAGCCGGTATCCGAGCTCGGCGGCCTGGTCTGGGGCGTGCCCGACCCGAACGCGCCCGACCCGGCGAGCGTGCCCAAGCCGGTCTGGTGGAAGTCGCCCAAGCT
>DAIOWL010000729.1:0-4125 GCA_036758545.1 Streptosporangiaceae bacterium
CAGCGCGGCGATCAACGACAGGTCGGTGGTCGTGTCGCCCAAGAGGTTCGGCGCCGGCCCGATCACGCTGATCATCAGCAACCAGTCCTCGCAGTCCCAGCAGGTGACGCTGGAGACCAACTCCGAGCCCGGCGACACCGGGCCCGGCCAGCGTGGGCATCTGGCCCGCGTCCCGGCGGCTGATGCCCGCGGCGCAGCCGGCCTAGCCCCGGGGCACGCCGTAAGGCAGTGCGGGCTGCCCGCCGGGCAGGAGCCAGCGTGCGGCGCCTGGCCACCGCGCAGAGGGCGG
Source organism: Streptosporangiaceae bacterium (assembly GCA_036758545.1). Taxonomy (GTDB): domain Bacteria; phylum Actinomycetota; class Actinomycetes; order Streptosporangiales; family Streptosporangiaceae; genus Palsa-504. The sequence goes on from DAIOWL010000729.1 coordinate 290, forward strand.
CCACGCCGCGCGCCGGCCCGGTGAGCCTGTAGGGGCGGCCACCGGCCCGGCAGCGCTACGGGCACAGACCTAGGACCAGCTAGACCGCGCCAGCGCCGATGCTCGGGCCGCCCAGGGCAAGCGGCCGACGCTGCCCGGTGATCACCCGTGCCGATGTGTGTGCGCCCGGACCTACCGTGACGCGTGTATGCGCGATGACTTCCGCGGTCGTCGCGCGTCTCATCTGCCAGATGCTGTTCGCCAGGATGTCCCCTGGACAATGAAGGGATGCCTTATGGAAATCATCAACCTGGGTCAGGCGGACGGGCTGCCGCCGGTGGACTGGGCCGCAGTTGCTGACAAGCTCGCTGCGGGGTCGGCGCCAGCTCCGGACGCGGTGAACTCCCGCACGACCTGGCTGTCCACCCTCAACGAGGACGGGAGCCCGCATGTGACCGCGGTCGGTGCCCTGTGGCTCGACGGCACGTTCTGGTTCCAGACGGGCGCGGGCACGCGGAAGGGACGCAACGTGGCGCGCGATCGGCGGTGTTCGATCGCGGTGTCGGTCCGCGACGCGGACGTCGTGATCGAGGGTGACGCTGCGCGAGTGACCGAGCCGGGCGCGGTGGCGCGTATCGCGAAGGCGTGGGCGGACAACGGCTGGCCGGCCGAACCCGACGACAGCGGGTCGGGCATCACCGCCCCGTTCAACGCACCGTCGCAAGGGCCGCCGCCGTGGAACGTGTATCGTATTGAGCCACGCTCGGCGATCGTGACCCTGGCGGCGGAGCCGGGCGGCCTGACCCGCTTCCGGTTCTGACGCCGGCCCCGCAGGGCCAGTCATCCGCTCATACATGATGTGCGCAGAACGCGTAACGTCCGCTCGTTCCCGGGCCGGTGCGGTCGGACCACCGTGACCGGATGCGCGACTACGCTCAGAGCTGTGGCACGGCGGGTCGTGACAGCGAGGCTGAGACGGAGCCATCCGACGCCGCTGTACCCGGGGACGATGCGGGCGCTCCGCGGCGGTTGGGGCACCGGTCAGGAGATCGCAGCCGTCACCAGCTCGGCGACCTTCTGCTCCACGATGGGGCTCCACTTGTTCAGCGCGTAGGACACCGGCCAGATGTCGCCGTCGTCGAGGTTCGCCGCGTCCTGGAAGCCCAGGGTCGAGTAGCGGTAGCTGAACTTGCCCGCGTTCTGGAAGAAGATGACGACCTTGCCGTCCGCGTTCGCGTAGGCGGGCATCCCGTACCAGGTCTTCGGCGACAACTCCGGGGCGGTCGCGGTCACCGTCACATGCACCCGCTCGGCGAGCGCACGGTCCTCCGGTGCCATCTCCGCGATGCTGTCGAGGACGGCCTGCAGGCCGTCGGCCTTCTTGGCGCCCTTCTTGCCCTCGGCGCGCAACTCGGAGGCGCGCTTCTTCATAGCGGCACGCTCTGCGGCGCTGAAGCCGCCGGACTCGGTCTTGGCACTGGTCGCGGGCATTGCCAGTCTTCCTTCCTTGACGCTCAAGGGCTCGGTGTCTTACCGGCCTTCCACCCGAAAGGCTAGGCCCCGGCCACACCGTGACGCTTCTCGATTCCTGACCGGATCGGGGCCTACCCGAGGCGCTCGAGCAACTGCCCCCTTCACTTACCGAACGTCCGGATCTGCCGCTGACGGGACGGGTGCTGGGCTGCCGTGTTTCCGTGGAACGCGCTGTTATGCAGTAGACGGTCGTCGTCCCGGCGGTAACGCCGGTCGCGGGTCACGGCGCAGAGGGTGACCGGCAGGGAACCTCGGCCAGGACGATCCGGATGCCGTCGGGGTCCTTGATCCGCATCCCGATCCCAGGGGCTCGGAGGTCCCGGGAGCTCACCGCCCGCGTCGTGGTGCTGGCCTGGGCTCCCTGCCCGGGCCTGCTGCGTCGTTCCAGCCGCGTTGCAGCCGCGTTGCAGCGGCACCGGCCAGCCTGGTGCGTAGTCACCGGGCGTGCAGGAATGCCGGTGCCGCTACCGGATGGAGGCCGTCATGCGCTCAGCGATCCATCCGCGGCTCGTGGCAGCCGGGGTGGAGGAGGAGTTCCATATCGTCGACCTGGCCACGCGGCGGCTGACCGGGCAGGCTGACAGGCTGATGGGGCTACTGCCCGCTGACCGGTTCAGCTGGGAGATGCAGCGCTCGGTAGTCGAGGCGAACAGCCGTCCCTGGGCCGGCCTGGCCGAGCTCGCCGAGGACATCGCCGGACTGCGGCAGGCGGCCGTCGCCGCCGCCGGGCCCTTCGGGCTGGGCATCGTGGCTGCCGGGACGGTGCCGCTGGCCGACCCTGACACGGTGCAGGTCACGGCCGATCCGCGGTATGAGCGCATCCGGGGCGAGTACCGGATGCTGGTCCGTGAGCAGCTGATCTGCAGCACGCAGGTGCACGTCGACGTGGACGACCGGGATCTGGCCATAGCCGTCGGGCGCCGGGTCGCGCCCTGGTTGCCGGCGCTGCTGGCGCTGTCGGCGAGCTCGCCGTTCTGGCTGGGAACCGATACCGGCTATGCCAGCTACCGCACCTTGATCTGGCGCCGCTGGCCGACAGCGGGCGCCCTGCCCGGCTTCGAGTCAGCCGCAGAATATGACCGGGCCGTCGCGGACCTTGTCCGGTCCGGGGTTATCTGCGACCCGGGCATGATCTACTTCGACGTCCGGCCCTCGGCTCACCTGCCCACCCTGGAATTGCGCATCTGCGACTCCTGCCCCGCCCTGGCCGATGTGGTCCTGCTGGCCGGGCTGTTCCGCGCGCTGGTGATACGCGAGATCGAGGCCGAGCACAAGGGCCTCCCGCCGGTGTCCGTCCGCCCCGGGCTGCTGGAGGCCGCGACCTGGCGGGCGGCTCAGGCCGGCCTGCAAGGTGATCTGGTCGATCCGGTGACCGCCGGCCCGGTACCCGCCGGCCGGCTCATCGGGCAGCTGCTGGCCGGGTTGCGGCCCGCGCTGGAGTCGACCGGCGACTGGGAGCTGGTGAGCCAGCTCGCCCGGTCGGCCGTGGCCCGGGGCGGCTCAGCGGCACGGCAGCGCGCCGCTCGCGGCAGCGGCGGCCTGCGGCACGTCGTCGACACGCTCATCGCCGAAACCCGCGCCGTCCCGCCCTGGCTGCACGGCGCCCGGCGGGTCGCGTAACCCCCCGGGGCGCCCATGAGCCACCCAGTCACCAGCGAAAACACGGCCGCGGAGACCCAAAGGCCACGGGTGCACCGCCCCGGGGCGCTTTACCCCTGCCCGGACCTCCCGAACCGGTCCCAGCCAGCACCGCACCGGCCGGCACCGGGCCGGTACCGCCCGAACGGAACGGACCTGTCATGAACCACTCTGGCGCCACCGGACACCAGCGGCGTGCCGAAGAACTCGTCTGCTGGACCTGCGGTGAGCGGATCCGGTTTCTCTGGTACCGGCTCTGCCTGACCGTGCAGGAGATTATCATCGCGAACGGCCAGATGATCGAGCTGGAAATGGGCCTGACACCGCCTGACAGCGCGCCGCCAGCCGCGCGCTGCCAGGAAAGGCGCTGAATGCCGGAATGAGTGCGTCTTCTTGCTTCACAGCGGCTTGTACATGATGTGGAGTCCGACGTATCCGTGTAGCGGGTGACGAAACGCCTCCGGCACCGTGGCAAGGATCTGAAAGCCGAAGGAGCGCCACAACCGGATCGCCGGCGTATTGGTTTCGACAACCGCATTGAACTGCATCGCCCGGTAGCCGTCTGCGCGTGCCTGTTCAAGGACATGCCGGCACAGAGCCCGGCCTGCGCCCTCACCGCGCCGCGCCGGCTGGACGACAAAGCCGGCATTGGCAATATGTGCCCCCGGGCCAGGGTGAACGGGATA
>DAIOWL010000730.1:0-4117 GCA_036758545.1 Streptosporangiaceae bacterium
GGTGGTGGACGACCTGACCCGGGCCGGCCGGTTGCGCCGCCGGAAGGCCGGCTGGTTCAGCATGCGCCGCGACGCGGCCGCGGCGCTGGGGCTGCGCGGCGCCGGGCTGGCGCCGATCCGGGTGGTGGAGCGGGCGACCGGCCGGCTGGTTGGCACCGTAGACGAGCCCTCGGCTCACTTGATCGTGCATGAGGGCGCGGTCTACGTGCACCAGGGTGACAGCTACCTGGTCCAGGCGCTCGACCTGGCCGACCGGGTGGCCCTGGTCGAGGCGGCCGAGCCCGGCTACACCACCTCCGCCAAGACCGCGACCGAGGTGGAGATCCGCGGCGAGCTGCGCGCGGCGGCCTGGGGCCCGGCCGAGGTCAGGTTCGGCGACGTGCAGGTGACCCGGCAGGTGGTCAGCTTCACCCAGAGGTGCGCCGACACCGGCGCCCTGCTCGGCGAGGTACCGCTCGACCTGCCGCCGCGGCACCTGGTGACCCGGGCGGTGTGGTGGACGCTGTCCGAGGAGGCGGCCGACGCGCTGACCGAGGCGGGCGTTGACCTGGGCGGCGCGGCGCATGCGGCCGAGCACGCCTCGATCGGCCTGCTGCCCTTGTTCGCCACGTGCGACCGCTGGGACATCGGCGGGGTCTCGGCGGCCAGGCACCCGGCCACCGGCAAGCTCACCGTCTTCGTCTACGACGGGCACGACGGTGGCGCCGGGTTCGCCGAGCGCGGCTTCCAGGCCGCCGCGGACTGGCTCCGCGCCACGAGGCAGGCCATCGCCGGCTGCGACTGCGAGGCCGGCTGCCCCTCCTGCGTGCAGTCGCCCAAGTGCGGGAACGGCAACCACCCGCTGTCCAAGCGCGGGGCGGTCGCCCTGCTGGACACGGTGCTGGCTGGCACGGGGCTAGCCAGTACAGGGCTGGCCGACGCGGGGCTGGCCGACGCGGACTGAGTCCGTCCGTCGGCACCTGCCGGAGAAGTGGCAGCAGAAGGTGGCCCCTAAATAGGAGGCGGGCGTCGCCGGGGGGGAGAGCGACGCCCGCGCGCACGGTTCGGCCCTGGGGGGGGAGGCCGACTCCGTCCTATCTGATAAGGATAGCTGCAAAGTGCCCCCGTATGCGACCACCAGTGTCGGTTTCGCGACGACTAGTTGTGAATCCGCAACAGGTTCTCGTTGCAGCGTAACCCAGGACGATTACAACATAACCCGGAGCACCGCTGCTAGGGTTCTGCACCAGATTCCTACCGGAAGGTAGCTCCGCGATGTCCAGTGCGGCCATCCACCCCCAACGCCGGACACTGTCCGCAAACAACGGCGAATACCGCCTCAGCCCTCCTGTCCAGCCGTAAAAGCCGCCGAAAGCCGGCTACCGACTTCGCGGGGCCGGAGCGCCGAGTCCTTCGTTTACGGCATGTGATCGGGGTAACTGATTGAGATCACGAATTGATCACACGCCAGGGCTATCCACGCCGGTGATTTCGTCGTAGAAAGGTGCTACGGACGTTCACTCGTCCGGGCACGGCAGCCAGGTACCCACGCGCGACCAGCCGCGGGAGGCGTGTCAAGCCAGGCAGGACCGGTAGCGGCCGACCTGGCTGACAAAGAAGGAGCACGCTTGGTAGCCAGGCCTGACGTGGTTTTCGCAGCGGCGCCCCGGCCAGGGGCGCCGCTCGCATTTCCGGGCGCCGCATCCGCCGTCGGCTTTGCGGCCGGTTCCGGTTGGCTCGGTTTCTGGACGTGCATCCTTGTGCGGTTGTGACGTTACAATCCGGCGAAACGCTACACATGGGTGTAAATGTCACAACATTCGCGTACCGTCAATTGACCCAGAGCTCCCGGACCGGCCGGCCGACCGGTATGCTCGCCGCCGCGGCGCGGTGCTACCGGAGGCCCCCAACACGGGGCCTGAAACGCCGTACCGGTCCTCGGTGCTGACCCTTCACGAACAACAACGCTAGCCTTGGACTTTGCCGAACATGAGCGAGCCCGAGGAGCAATCGGAACGCGGGTGCCCTAGAGCCGTGCGGGAGCGCGGGTAGTGGTCCGCACACGAGGGAGATGGGACGGATGGTCCGCAGCGAAGTGCCGGAACCCGCCGACGACGGCCAGTCACTTGGGGATCTCGTCGCGCTGGCGGCCAAGGACGTGTCCCAGCTGATCAGGTACGAGATCGACCTGGCCAAGACCGAGCTGAAGGGCGACGTGCGGCGGATCGGGCTGGCCGGGGCCCTGGCCGGCGTTGCTGCCTTCGTAGCCTGCCTGGTGCTGGTCCTGCTGTCCATCGCGCTGGCGTTCGGCCTGGTTGCACTCGGCATCTACACCTGGGCGGCCTTCCTCATCGTGTCCGGCGCCTACGTGCTGCTCGCGGTCCTCGTACTCGGGATCGCCTACCTGAAGCTGCAGCGGCTGTCGGGCCTGAAGGAGACGCGCAAGACCGTGACCGAGGGTATCGGGATTCTCCGCCACGAGGACCAGCTGCCCGATGGCCAGCAGCCCGAGATCGCCGCGCGCAAGACCGGGTGAGGTGACCGTCATGGCCGGCGGCGCCGACGCCGTGGTCCAGATCGGCGGCCCCTGGGCGCACAGGTCGATCTCTGCTAACGGCACCCGCTTCCACGCCGCCGAGGCCGGCGACGGGCCGCTGGTGCTGCTCCTGCACGGATTTCCCGAGTTCTGGTGGACCTGGCGCCACCAGCTGGCGGTGCTGCCCGGGGCGGGGTTCCGCGCCGTCGCGGTGGACCTGCGCGGCTACGGCGGCAGCGACAAGCCACCGCGCGGCTACGACCTGGTCACGGCGGCCTCGGACGCGGCCGGGCTGGTGCGGGCACTGGGCGAGGCCAACGCGATCGTGGTCGGCCACGGCCTGGGCGGTCTGGTCGCCTGGACGCTGGCCGCCTACTACCCCAAGACCGTCAGGCGGCTGGCCGTGATCTCGATGGCGCACCCGCTGCGGATGCGCTCCTCGGTGGTCACCAACCCGCTCGGCCAGGGGCGCCGCAGCGGCTACGCGCTCGCGTCCCAGCTGCCCATCTGGCCCGAGCGCCAGCTGCTCAAGGACGGCGCCTACCAGGTGGGGCGGCTGCTGGAGAAGTGGTCCGCCCCCGGCTGGCCCGACCACGAGACCGAGCAGGTCTACGAGCGAGCCATGCGGATTCCGTCCGCCGCGCACTCCGCCCTGGAGTACCACCGCTGGCTGGCGCGAAGCGGCGTGCGTCCCGACGGGCTGCGCTACGCCCGGCACATGCGGACGCCCATCGCGGCTCCCGTCCTGCACCTGCACGGCGCCATGGATACCTGCGTGCTGCCGCAGACCGCGCGCGGCGCCGGGCGCTACGTCGACGGCCCGTACCGCTGGCGGGTGATCGACGGTGCCGGGCACTTCCCGCACGAGGAACGCCCGGAGGTGCTGAATACCGAGCTGCTCGGCTGGCTGGCCGACCCGGAACCGGAGCGGTGACGCGGGATCGCGACCCGGCCGGGCGCCCGCGCAACGCGCGCCCGCGCGACGCCCTGGGACGACCGCTGGACCCCGCCGACGGTCCCGGTTCCGGGGCTGACCGGATCCCCGACGACCTGGTGATCACCGGGGCCGAGGCGGCCGCGCTGGCCGACCGGTTGCTCCGCGACGGGCGCCCGTTCCACGCGCACGAGGTCCTCGAGGCGGCCTGGAAATCCGGCCCGGCCGGCGAACGTGACCTGTGGCAGGGCCTGGCCCAGATCGCGGTCGGGCTGACCCACGCCAGGCGCGGCAACGCCCGCGGCGCGGTCGCCCTGCTCAGCCGCGGCGCCGAGCGCGTCCGCGGCTACCAGGGCGGAGCGGGTTTCGAGGACGGGGATGGCTCGCCGAGCGGGGCGGGCTCCCAGCGGGCGGTGGGGCGGCCGGCCAGCCCGTTCGGTATGAATGTTGCTTTCTTCCTGGCGGCAGCCGACGACCTGGCCGCACGTATTGAACGGGACGGCCTGGACGGGATCCCGCCTGCCGACCTGTCCCCCGGGCTGCTGGCTGAGTTACGTGGTTGATTGGGGTTAAGCGGTTGATTGGGGGTACCCCAGCCCCCCGGATCAACCTCATAGCCCGGATCCACCACGCTAATCCGAAGTTCCCCCCAGTGATCCGCGCGTTTT
>DAIOWL010000731.1:0-4099 GCA_036758545.1 Streptosporangiaceae bacterium
GCCGGGCCTGGCCGCCACGGCCAGGAACTGGGCCACCGCGACCAAGCTCCTGTCGCTGAGCGAGGAGAACAAGTAAGACTGGACGTCGGCGCCAACCATCCCCGGTGGCGACCGGAAGGAGTTCTGCCATGCCCGAACCGGCAGCGTGGCCCGCCGACCGGCGGATCACCATCACCGACCTGCAGGCCGCGACCGATCGCGGCGAGCGCTGGTCGATGCTCACCAGCTACGACACCCTGACCGCGGGCGTCTTCGAGCAGGCGGGGGTCCGCGCGCTGCTCGTCGGCGACACCAGCGCCGAGATGGTCCTCGGCTTCCAGACCACCGTGCCGATGACGATGGATCAGCTCATCCCGATGGTGCAGGCGGTGGTGCGCGGGACGCAGACCGCGCTCGTGGTCGCCGACCTGCCGTTCGGCAGCTACGAGGCCGGGCCCGAGGTCGCGCTGCGGAACGCGGTCAGGCACCTGAAGGAGGGCGGGGCGCAAGCTGTCAAGCTCGAGGGCGGGCACCGCGTTCTCCCCCAGGTCCGGGCGATGACGGCGGCCGGCATCCCGGTGATGGGACACCTCGGGCTGACCCCGCAGAGCGTCAACACGCTCGGCGGCGTGCGGCGGGTCCAGGGCCGAGGCGCCGCCGGCGATCAGCTGCTCGCGGACGCCCGTGCACTCCAGGACGCTGGCGCGTTCGCCGTGGTGCTCGAGTCGGTCCCCGCCGATCTCGGGCGGAGGGTCTCGGCGGCGCTGCGAATCCCGACGGTCGGCATCGGCGCCGGTCCGTACTGCGACGCGCAGATCCTGGTCTGGCAGGATATGGCCGGGTTGACCACCGGGCGGCTGCCCCGCTTCGTGAAGCGGTACGCCAGCCTGCGTGAGACCCTGCTCGACGCCACGCGCCGGTTCACCGACGACGTGTCGGACGGGCGTTACCCGGACGCGGAGCATAGTTATACCTAGGCCCTGAGGGGGCGCGGTGGCGCAGCGAGCGGTACTGGTGACGGGAGCCTCGCGGGGCATCGGCCGGGCGGTGGCCGAGGCGTTCGCCGGGCAGGGCGACCGAGTGGCGGTGCATCACCGCGGGTCGCCCGGCCTGGCGGCCCAGGTGCTGGCCGGGCTGCCGGGTGACGGTCACGCGGTCGTTCGGGCCGACCTGGCCGACGCCGAGGCCGTCCGGCAGATGGTCGAACAGGCCCACGCGGACCTCGGCGGCCTGGACGTGCTGGTCAACAACGCCGGCATCTACCTTCCGCATCTGGTCACCGACGTGTCCTACCAGCAGTGGCAGGACATCTGGCGGGAGACCCTCGCGGTCAACCTCACCGGCGCGGCCAACGTGACCTGGTGCGCCGTGCAGTACATGAAGCAGACCGGAGGCCGGATCATCAACGTGACCTCACGCGGCGCGTACCGCGGCGAGCCGCGGCACCCGGCCTACGGGGCGAGCAAGGCCGCCCTGAACTCGTTCGGCCAGTCGATGGCGCGGGCCCTGGCCCCGCTCGGCATCGCAGTCGCCAGCGTGGCGCCGGGCTACGTCGCCACCGACATGGCCAGCGACGACCTGAACTCGCCACGCGGGGCCGAGCTCCGGGCGCAGAGCCCGTTCAACCGGATCGCGACACCGGAGGAGATCGCGGCCGCCGTGGTCTACCTGGCCTCCCCGGAGGCCGAGTGGGCCAGCGGGGCCGTCCTCGACCTCAACGGGGCGTCGTACCTGCGCTAGCGCGTGAACCGCTCGAGCAGGTGGCTGAAGGCCCAGGCGGGCTGCTTGATGCCGGAGCAGGAATCGCTGTCGATGGTGCCCGGGCAGCCGCCGTTGTCCCGCTGGATCGCCCAGATCGACAGCAGGCCCAGGCCGTGGGCCCGGGCGAAGCCCAGGATCCGCCGGGTGTCGCTCAGGTACGTGATCTCGGTCTTGCCCGGGTAGTCGTCGATGCCGGGCAGGATCGTGATCCCCTCCATCGCCCACAGGTGCCGCTGTGAGCTCCACGGGTACAGGGTGGCGAGCTGCCGGTGCACGTTGCGTGCGGCGGCGATTGCCTCGGCGCCCATGTCCAGTGGCTTCGGCTCCTTGGCCAGGTAGTAGTCGAAGGTCATGATGTTCACGGTGTCGACCCGCGCGCCGTTCGCGACCGCGTTCTGCAGCACGTGCAGCGCGTCCGCCTCCAGGCCCGTCGGCTCGACCGGCAGCGTGTACTCGACCCGCAGCGGCCTGCCGTGATGCCTGGCCCACGCCTCGACCAGCGCGATCGCCTTGTTCCGCCGGTCGATGGCCGCGGTCTTGCCCAGTGAGTCGACCTCCACGTCCATGTCCAGCCTGGTCACGTGGTATGACGCGATCACCCGCTCGTAATCGGCCGCGATCTTGCCGACGCTGGTGCACGAGTCGGCGATCTCGGTACCGGTCGAGTCGGCGCTGAAACCGCCGAACGTGGGCATCACGTCTCCGCCCAGCCGCCTGAGGGCGGCGATCTGAGCGCGGTAGCGCGGCCCGGGAACCGGCTCGCTCTTGGTGCCGTTCCAGGTCAGGGCGCAGGAGCCCTTCTTAGCCGTCTGGAGGAAGGCGAGGCTGAAGAATCGCGCGCCGGACTTGACGGCGACCGCCGGGATGCTGTCGCTGGTCCAGGTCTCGAAGTAGGGCGCGTAGACCTGCCGCGGCCAGAACGCCCCCCGGCCCGCGACCCCGGCCTGGGCCGTCGTCCTGGCCTGAGCCGTCGTCCTGGCCTGAGCCGTCGTCCTGGCCTGAGCTGTGGTCCTGGCCTGGGCTGTGGTCCTGGCCTGGGCTGCCGGCTGGGCGAGGACGGAGGCGGCGAGGAGCGCCACCGCGGTCAACGCCAGCACGAAACGCCGGGTCATGAATGCCTCCTCACCGAGCCCACGCAACTCGCGGAGCTCACCGACCACACGAGCGGAACTGTTAAGAAACTTTCTTTACGAAAACACCTCCCCGCTGCCCCGTCAAGGCCGGTTTTATCCGCGCCCACCGTGTCCCGCGGCGCCCGTGCGTCGGGCCACGCCCGTGCGTCCCGGCAGAGCGCCCGCGGCTCTCCGCATCCGGCGTCGGCGCAGGGCTGGGGTCGCGGGGCTAGTGTCGCTCTCGGGATCCTTGCGCGCCCCCGCCAACCACGGCAATGTGACTTTGCGGTGGTCCTGACCACGGCAATGTGACATCGCCGTGGTTACCGCCCTTCAGCGATCGCAGGAGCACGGTCCCGCGCGGAGGCTCCTGTGGCGCTGGAGGCTCGTGGGAATTTCTGCACGCGCGCCGACCAACCGGGACGATGTCACAACGCGCCGGTTATAACCGGGTCAGTGCCACATCGTGCCGGTTCCGGTCGGCGATCTGAGAGCGCCGCCCAGCCGTGTAACGCAACTTCAGTCGCTCTGGCATCACTGCTGACAGGTGAGGCGAGCCGGGCGGGGTGGATGAGGCGAGGGCGGGGTTAGGTGGGGGTGGGGTGGGTGGTGATGTCGGTGATGGTGAGCTGGAGGGCTTGCCAGGCGTGCTCGGTGCCGGGGGTGCGGCGGTGCGGGGTGCGCAGATCGCGGACGAAGCAGGAGAGGTCGTCGAGGGCCCAGCGCAGCCGGTAGAGCTCTATCGCGGTCATGTCGACGGGCCGGCCGGTGAGCTCGGTGTAGCGCTGCAGTTCCGCACCGGTCTCGGTGGCCACCATCCACAGGTCGCGCTCGGGCGGGGCCAGGCCGACCGTATCCCAGTCGATCAGCATGATCGCGCCGCTGGCCGGGCCAGCGCCGTCGGCACCGGCGGCAGAGGCGGAGGCAGAGGCAGAGGCAGAGGTGACCCGGATGGCATTGCCGGGGTGGGGTTCACCGTGCGTGATCACAAGGTTCTCCGGGGCTGTCGTGGCGCGGGCCCACCGGTCCAGGGCGTCCAGCCCGCGGCGCACCGGCCCGGCGGCGCCGGCCAGGAGCTCCCTGGCCGGTTCGGCGAACGGGCCGCCGCTCCAGGGCCGGCCCAGCTCGCGCAGGGCCAGCTCCAGGTCATCGGGCCAGGACAGCTCCACCTCGCGCCGCTGCAGGCGGACCACCGCCGGGTCCACGCGGTGCAGGGCGGCCAGCATCGCCACCAGCTCGTCGAGGTC
>DAIOWL010000732.1:0-4098 GCA_036758545.1 Streptosporangiaceae bacterium
GCGAGCAGCCGCGCCGGGAAGTAGCGGTCCTGGCGGTGGTCCCGCTGGCGGGCGGCCGGCTGCGTCTGGGACGCGCCCGTGCTCGATGGCCCTGTGCTCGATGGCCCTGTGCTTACCTGCTGGGCGTTCGCCGGATGGGCCGGGACGGTGGCCGTCCGGTGCGCGGGCTCCGCGACCGGGCGAGTGGTGTCGGCGGCGGCCGTCCACGAGGTCCGCGTGACCGCGGGCTCCTCGGCTCGCGGCGTCGCGGCCGGGATGCGCAGATCGGCTGGCGCCTGCGGGAGCGGCTGGCCCCAGAAGTCCGTCTGTTCGCCGGTCGCCAGCCCTTCGGCCTGATGCCGCAGGAACCGTTCGGTGACGTCGGGGTCCTCGTGCCCGGGCCGCGCGGTCTCGGTGTGGCCCGACCATCCGTAGCTGTAGTCAGCCGGTTCCGCGGACCCGCCGGTGGCGGTCTGTCCCGGCCACCCGAGGTCACCGTCGCTGCCGGCGGGCTGGGACTCGGGCTCGCTCCTCTCCCGCCAGGAGAAGTCCTCGGCCGGAGCGGGTTCGGCGGCAGCCGGTTCGGCGGCCTCGGGAAGGCTGGTGAACGCCGCGTCGAACGGCCCGCGGTCGCCGACAGTGCCTGAATGGTTGCCGTTGGCCGCCGTGACGCCGGGGTCGGGCGCCGGATCCCAGCCCGCGCCGGTCGCCGCGGCTCCCCAGCCGTCCCCGCCCGTGCCCGGCTCGACGAACAGGCCCGGATCCGGGCTGCCCAGGCCGGTGCCGTCCGGTGTCGACGCCGGGGCCAGGAAACCGGGATCGCTGACCCTTCGGCCGTCGTGCTCCGTACGCGTGCGGCCACCGCGGAGCGCGGCCTTGATCCGCTCCGGGTCGTAGACGTCCGGCGGCGCGACGCCGACACCTGCGCGGGCGCCGGCCTGGGCGGCCGGGCTCGCCCCGGCGGGCCTGACCGGGAGATCCGGGTCGTCCGGCACCTCAGGGTTGAGCCGCCGCCACCGTTCTTCCCAGTCCAGCACGTCACCGTCGCAGGCGCGGACGTAAGCCGTGAGAATGGGCAGGCCAGGAAGGGAGGGGCCGTTCTCGGCTTCCTTCAGGACGTCACTCGGGTAATGCGCTCGCGCCGCCAGCTCGTCGTGCCCGATCGCAGCGGAGTCGCGCAGAGCGCGCAGATCGGCTAGGAACCGTGCCTGATCGTCGCCAGGTCCGGCCGACCACGTTCCCCGGATTTGCAACTGGGCACCTTCCCGCTGGATACGCATGGGCTTAGGCACCACCCCGCGCCCGCACCACATCACCTGGGATTATCGGGCAGGGTACCGCGCCAGCCGCCGCCATGTCGCTGATACCACGCATTTCCTATTAAGTGTCTCTCACCAGGCCCGCAAGCGTGCCAGAATCACGCATTCGGGTCCTTCGGAACCTGTCGCGAGCGGGATTACGGCCGGATGGCCAGGCCGATCGTGAATGCGATGCCGAACGCCAGTTGCAGCCGCCCCGTCTGGCCGAGCGCCCTGATCAGCGCCGGGCCCGAGGCGCCGGCCCGGACCGACCGGATCGGCATCCGCGCCAGTGGCAGCGCCAGCGCGGTCAGCAGCGTGAACGGGCGGAAGAAGGCGAGCAGCGCCGCGACGCCGAACGGAACCAGCAGCGTCAGCACGTATCCCTGCCGGCTGCGCGCGTCGCCGAGCATGACCGCGAGCGTGCGCTTGCCCGCCACCGTGTCGGTGCCGATGTCGCGCAGGTTGTTGACCATCAGCAGGGCGCAGGCCAGCAGCCCGGCGGGCACCGAGGCGGCCAGGCCGAGCCAGCTGAGCGCCTTCATCTGCACGTACGCGGTCCCGGCTACGGCCACCACGCCGAAGCAGAGGAAGACGAACACCTCGCCGAGCCCGCTGTACCCGTAGGGTTTCGGCCCGCCGGTGTAGAACCAGGCGGCGGCGATGCAGGCCGCGCCGACGGCCAGCAGCCACCAGGACGTCACGGCCGCCAGCGCCAGGCCCGCGACCCCGGCCAGGAAGAAGCACCCGAAGGCAGCGGCCCGCACCTGCCGCGGCGGCGCCAGCCCGGCGGCGACGAGCCGGACCGGCCCGACCCGCTGCTCGTCCGAGCCGCGTATCCCGTCGCTGTAGTCGTTGGCGAAGTTGACGCCCACCTGCAGGGCCAGCGCCACCACGAGCGCGAGCCCGGCGCGCCACCAGGAGAACCTGGCGTACCCAAGGGCCACGCCCGAACCGATCAGCACCGGCACCACCGCGGCGGGCAGCGTCCTTGGCCGCGTTCCAGCCAGCCATTTCCGAGGGTCAGCCATTGACAGATCCTAGGGGAAGCCGGGTCAATCGCTGATCGCGGTGTGCAGCCGGACGACCGGCACGCTCGCGCCCACGTCGAGTTCGGCCCGGGCGCCGTCGGCGGCCCAGCCAGAGGACTCGAGGAAGCGGCGCAGCGCCGTGTCCGCCTCGAGCGTCCAGATGGACACGGTGTGGAATCCGTCCTCGATGAGCGTGTCCGCCAGGGCATGAAGCAGCCGGCCGCCGTGCCCCTGCCCCGTCCGTTCGGGAGAAATTCTCAGCTCGTAAACCTCGCCATCGGTGCCCGCCCACCGGTCGGAGTCGGTCGCGGGCCCGGCCGAGGCGAACCCGGCCAGCTCGCGGGAGGAACCCCCGTCCACCGCGGCCAGCACGCGGTGCCTGCTGGTCGGCGGGTTGGTGATGGCATCCCGCCAGCGATCCCGCCAGACCTGCTCGGCCTCCTCGCTGGTCAGCTCGGCCAGCAGGTCCGGCGGCACGATCCCGGCGAAGCCGCACCGCCAGGACGCGACCTGCACGCGGGCCAGGCCGACGGCGTCACCCGCGCGGGCGGGCCGCACGAAGCCAGGGGCGGAGTCCGGAGCCTGGCTCACGTGTCCGGGTGGGCGATGAGCGTCATGATCTCAGCCTACCGGGGCCGAACGGGCCTCCACGTCCGTCAGCGCGCCGGGGAACTCGCGCTGAGATGATGCGGGAACGCCTCGTTGGCGGCCTTGAAGATGCGCTCGATCTCCTCGTCGGTCAGCGGCCGGACCTCGCCCTGCCTGGCCCGCCGGCGCAGGTACTTACGCAGCCGGGGGCCGCTGAAGACGTCGACCTCCCGGATGGTGGCCACGTCCCACGGGATCCGCGGCCCGTACACCGCCATCGCCGGCCGGACGATGACCGGCTTGCCGATCGCGCCGGAGAGCAGGTCGGCGGCCCGCTGGGCCTCCCACTGAGCGTGCTGGAGCCGGTCCTTCTTGCTGAACGGCCCGTGCCACAGCTGCTTGCCGCTCTTCGTCCGCACGGCCAGCCGCTTGTCCCAGTTCTCCGAGTCGATGGCGAAGACGCCGGCCGGCCCGACCACCAGGTGGTCGATCTGGTCCTGGCTCTCCGGGATGGGCCTGGCGTGCATGGCGAGGTAGCCCGCGCGGCCGAGCTTGGTCAGCTGCCTGCGGGTCCGCCGCTGCGCGGCGGTCAGCCGGATCTTGCCGGCGGAGCTCTTGCGGGCCCGGTAGATCGTGTCGGCGATGATCGCCACGATGGCGAGCGTCAGCCCCAGCTTCCAGGACACCAGGTACCAGAACACGCCCAGGATGACGACCGCGACGACGACCCGCAGCTGCCAGATCCGCATCCTCGGGTTGGCGGACAGGTGGGCCAGGTTGCCCCGGGGCCCGCCGATGCCGGGCTGCGGATCGCCCGCAGCCTCCCCGGCCGGCCTGACCACCGGCTTCCACTCGGGCTTCGCCGGTTCCGCGCGGGCGGCGGGGGGCTCCGCGGCGAGCGGCTCTTCATCGGAAAGCTCCCCGGCCGAAGGCTCCGGCGCCGAACTCTCCGAAGGCGGGGACCAGTCCCACAACGGCAGGTCGGCCGACTCGGGTTCGGCCGCCGCGGGCTCCGGGCCCGTCGCCTCCGCCGCAGCCACCGCGGCTGGCGTCCCCTCGGCGGTCGCCGCCTCGTCCACGGCCTGCCCCGGCCAGCTCACCGGCGTATCGCGGACCGGCGCGTCCCGGACCGGCCCGGGGCCTTCGGTCCCGCCGGCCGCTTCCGTCCGCCTGGGCCCCTGGGCCCGGAGGAACGGCAACCG
>DAIOWL010000733.1:0-4096 GCA_036758545.1 Streptosporangiaceae bacterium
CGGCCAGGCAGGCGACGGGCACCGCGGGCACCAGGTAGCGCAGGTCGAAGTCGGCCACCAGCGGCGGCACCAGCAGGATCGTCACCGCGAACGCCCACGGCAGCCCAGCGCCCGTGACCCGCCGTCGCACGGCCATCCCGGCCAGCCCGGCCAGCAGGATCACCCCGAGCAGCGTCCCCGGCAGGTACACGTACCGCTGGTAGCTCACCAGCCAGGAGGCGTACGGCTGCACCGCGCGGGTCGGTGCTGGCGGCCCGTTGTTGTACGCGGCCTGGTCGCGCGCCACCGTCCCGCCGCCCGGGGTGCGCATCCCGGCCGGCACCCAGGCCGTGGCCGCGTCGGCGAACTGGTACCGGTCCACGATCGCGGCGTCCGGGTGGACCGGCCGGTCCCAGAAGAAGCTCAGCGCGAAGTCGTGGCCGACCGCGGCCGCGTAGTCGCCCGGCTGCGCGGCGATGGCCCGCAGCGCGAAGGCCAGCGCGAGATGGTTGGTCCGGGCCGAGAACCGCCCGCTGGGCATCGCGAGCACCGGCGAATTCGCGTTCCAGATGTACAGCGACGCGGCGATCCGCGGTCCCGGCGGCGGGCACAGCGGCCGCTCCGCGGCCGGCAGCCTGATCACCGCGCAGTCCGCGAACGTCATCGTCCGCGACCACAGATATACCCCGTCGCTCCTGGTCAGGCTGAACTGATGCCGGTGAATGCTGAACCAGGCGCTGTAGGCCGCGACCGGCAGCGCCCCGGCCAGCAGCGCGGCCAGTACGGTCACCAGCCCGGCCCGCCGGATCAGCAGCGCGATCAGCAGGACCGCCAGCAGCACCCCGAGCAGCACCAGCCCCACCGGCCAGAGCAGGGCCGACACCCCCAGCAGGAAGGCCGCGGCCGTGGTCCGCGCCGGCCGCCGTTCGCCGGATGGCCGCAACAGCAGGTACAGGGCGAGCACAACCAGGAAGGCGAACGGGACGTCGGGCAGCGCGTCCGCTTCGAGCTGGAGCTCGTACGCGTCGAAGAGCACCGGGATGGTAGCGAGCGTCGCCGCCCAGGCGGGCAGCCCGAAGCGGCGCGCGAGCAGGTAGATCAGCACGCCCATGGCCAGGCCCATCAGGTGCTGCACGGCGGCGACCAGCGCGAAGCTGTGCAGCGGCCGGAGAACCCACAGCATGAAGCCGTAGCCGCCCACCCGGGCCGGGTCCGGGATCAGCCGCAGCCCGGTCGCCAGGTACGAGGCCGAGTCGCCGCCGAACCACATGATCGGCCGGAACGCCAGCGCGACCAGGATCCGCAGCACGAGCGCCGCGACCAGCACCAGCCCGAACAACCAGTGCCGCCGTGCCCTCGTAGCTAGCCCAACCTGGTCCACCAGCGCGAGTTTATGCCGCGTCCCGCGAGCCCGCCGGACGTGCCACTATTTGCGGTATGACCTCGGACCCTACGCTCACCGAAGATGAGCACCTGGTGCTGATGCTGCACCCGCACTGGAAGACGCTGATCAGGCCGGTTTCGGTCGCGGTGCTCGTGGTGGCGGCGGCGCTGATCGCGGAGGTGCTGATCCCGTCGAACTCGGCGGCGCCGGTGGAGCGCCTCGTGGTGGCCGCGGTCGCGATCCTCGCGGTCATGCTGTGGCTGATCGTGCCGGTGCTGCGCTGGCGGACGACCACCTACGAGCTGACCACCCGGCGGCTGCGGGTCCGGTCCGGCATCGCGACCAGGCGCGGCCGGGACATCCCGCTGGCCAGGATCAACGACGTCTCGTTCGAGAAGGGCCTGCTGGACCGGCTGCTCGGCAGCGGCCGGCTGGTGGTCGAGTCGGCCGGCGAGCACGGCCAGATCCTGCTGAACGACATTCCCCGGGTGGAATTCACCCAGGCCACGTTGTTCCGGCTGGTCGAGGAGGAACAGCGCAGGCTGGAGCGGAACGAGAGAAGCCAGCCGTGAGCCCGGCGATGAGCACCATCAGCACCTCGCGTCCCGGCGACGGGATCGCCCAGATCACGCTCAGCCGGCCCGAGGCGATGAACGCCATCAGCTCCGCGATGGCGGCCGAGCTCGCCCGGACCTGCACCGACCTGGCCGCCGTGCCGGAGATCCGGGTGGTCGTGCTCGCCGCGGCGGGGGAGCGGGCCTTCTCGGCCGGGGCGGACCTGAAGGAACGGGCCGGCATGACCGACGCGGACATCATGCGCCAGCGGCACGCGATCCGGGGCGTGTTCGGCGCGGTGCTCGCGCTGCCGCAGCCCGTCATCGCCGCGGTGCACGGCTTTGCCCTCGGCGGCGGCTGCGAGCTGGCGCTCTCGTGCGATCTGGTGGTGGCCGACGAGACCGCCACCTTCGGCCTGCCCGAGGTGACGGTCGGGCTGGTGCCCGGGGGCGGCGGCACTCAGCTGGCGCTGCGCCGCCTGGGCCCGGGCCGGGCCGCGGACCTGGTGCTGACCGGCCGCAAGGTCGGCATCGACGAGGCCGAACGGTTCGGCCTGGTGGACCGGCGGGTGCCGGCCAGCCAGGCCGATCGGGCCGCGCTGGACCTGGCCGGGCAGATCGCGGCCAACTCCCCGGTGGCGGTCCGGGCGGCCAAGCGGGCGATCAGGCACGGCTGGGGCGTCTCGCTGGAGGCAGGCCTGGACATCGAGGACGCCGCCT
Organism: Streptosporangiaceae bacterium; assembly: GCA_036758545.1. Classification (GTDB taxonomy): domain Bacteria; phylum Actinomycetota; class Actinomycetes; order Streptosporangiales; family Streptosporangiaceae; genus Palsa-504. Next base: position 2,638 of record DAIOWL010000733.1, read on the forward strand.
GGCGCACCGCCGCGCTGTCCGCGGACCGGCGCGAGGGCATCGCGGCCTTCGTCGAGAAGCGCAAGCCAGCCTGGCCGGGGCAGTAACTCGGGCCCGTTCGGCCTACTTTTCCAGACGTACGGTCGCCGACTGGGCGAGGACGTGGCCGCTGGCGTCTACGGCGGCCACCGCGAAGTACGGTCCCTTGGTGTTCACCGTGATCGCCGTCTCGAAGCCGGCCCGCCGCTGCGAGCCCGCCTTGGCCAGCGCGCCCGCCGTCGTCCCGGCCAGGACCGTCCACGTGTCCAGCTCGGTCGACCCGTTCCAGCTCGCGTACACGACCGAACCCCCGGCCGGATTCACCCGCGGCTCCCACCACCGCTATCCCGCCGCCCTGGAGCACCTGCCGGCGGCTCAGGCCGTTACGTCTCACGAGTCACACCTCCGCATTGCACGGCCTCCATTGTTCACCTCCTGAACTGGGGAAGTCAGAAGGGCGAATCCAAGAATTCGCTGAGATGTCACAGAGTTCCCTGAATGCCCCGGCCGCCCGCGGCGATCGACCGTCCGGCTCCGGTTAGCCTGATCTCATGAGCTGGGAACTGCCGGACCGGATCTCGGTGCGCGAGGTCGGGCCGCGCGACGGGCTGCAGAACGAGGACCCGGTGCCGACCGACGCGAAGGTGGCGCTGCTGGACGCCTTGTCCGCGACCGGGGTGCAGCGGATCGAGGCGGTGTCGTTCGTCAGGCCGTCGGCGATCCCGCAGATGGCCGACGCCGACGAGGTGTGGAAGCGGGCGGCCCGGGCGCCCTCGGTGCGGTACTCCGCCCTGGTGCCCAACCTGCGCGGCGCGCTGCGCGCGCTGGACGCCGGCTTCACCGAGCTGGAGGCGGTCGTCTCCGCCTCGCAGACGCACAACCGCAAGAACGTCAACCGTTCCACGGGTGAGTCGCTCGACGAGATCGCCGAGATCATCGCGGTCGCGCACGACCGCGGCGCCACCGTGCAGGTGATCGTGTCCACCGCGTGGGGCTGCCCGTACGAGGGTGACGTGCCGGTGAGCCGGGTGGTGTCGGTGGCCGGGCGGGCCATCGCGGACGGGGCCGACTCCGCCTCGTTCGGTGACACGACCGGGATGGCCACGCCGACCCGGGTGCGGGCGCTGGTCGGCGCGTTCCGTTCGGCCCATCCGGAGACCGGGCTGAACCTGCACTTCCACAACACCCGGGGCACCGGCCTGGCCAACGTGCTGGCCGCCCTGGAACTCGGCGTGGCCGACTTCGACGCCTCCGTCGGCGGCCTGGGCGGCTGCCCGTACGCGCCCGGCGCGACCGGCAACATCGCCACCGAGGAACTCGTGCACATGGTCGAGGACATGGGCGTGGCCACCGGCATCGACCTGGACGCGATGATCGCGGCCGCAGCCGAGGCGGAGGGCATCGTCGGCCGCGAACTGCCCTCCCAGGTGCTCCGGGCCGG
>DAIOWL010000734.1:0-4091 GCA_036758545.1 Streptosporangiaceae bacterium
TGACTAGCTTTACATAATGTACATTATCGGCATTTAACTGGGACCGGGATGCGGCTTGCTTTGCGAGGCGGATGAACATCCTCGTCAGCTCGCTTGGCTGTCGCCTGGCGTCAGTGATGGCGACGACACGACGATATGGAGCCTGCTCGTCGCGCAGCTCGAGCACCGTTACGCCCGCGGGCAGCGCCCGGGTGACCAGTTGAGGAACGAGCGCGATGCCGATGCCCGCCGCGACGCAGGCGAGTTTCCCGATCCAGTCGGCGACCACGATCTGGGACGGCGGGCGGAAGTCATCAAGGCGGTGCGCGCGCAGCAGCGCGTTCTCGTCGGTGTCCGAGCCGGTGACGAACGTGTCGCCGATGACCTCGCGCAGAAAGACGGCTCGCCTGCGGGCAAACCGGTGCGCGCGTCCGACCGCCACCATGAGGTGGTCGTCGAGCAAGTGCGTACAGTCCAGGCTGGCTGGCAGTCCGGCTCCGTCGGGGCTATCGGTCACCACCGCGACGTCCAGGTCGCGCCCGTGAACGTGCTCGATCAGCGCGGGAGTCAATGCCTCGCTCAACGACAGTGTCATGTCGGGGCGGTCCTGCTGGAGGGCGTTGAGGGCCGCAGGGATGATCCCGGCGACAGCGGTCGGAAAGGCGCCGACGGTGATGTGGCCACGGGCACCCTGCCGGATTCCGTCGAACTCGCGGCGCAGTTGATCGTCATGGGCCAGGATCGCGTCTGCATGCTGCAGCAGACGCTTCCCGTATGACGTCGGCCGCACGCCAGCAGGCCCGCGCTCGAGCAGCGGTATGCCGTACTCGGCTTCCAGGGCGGCGATGTGACGAGAGACGGCCGACTGCGTATACCCAAGCGTGCGTGACGCCTCGCCGAGGGAACCGCAGCGCACGGCCTCCCGGAAGACCTGGAACCAGAGCAGGCGCATGCTGCCCATGCTAAATCGGCATGGGCAGCATGCGAAACATTCGCTACCGGAATGGCCTCGAATGCGCTTCCATGGAAAGAGGAACGAATGGAGGTAGCTGTGCGATACAGGTTGCTTGGATCGTCCGGATTGCGGGTCTCGGATTTTGCGCTAGGTACGATGACCTTTGGCGAGCGCAGGTCCTGGGGTACCGACGAACGCACCGCCAGGCTCATCCTGGACAAGTTCGCCGAAGCCGGCGGCACATTCCTCGATACAGCGAATATCTACTCCGATGGCAATGCGGAGAGAATCCTCGGTGACTTCCTTCGGCCGGACCGCGATCGGTTCGTGGTTGGCACCAAGTACACGCTGCAGACGCGGCCGGGTGACCTCAACTCGGCCGGCAGCCACCGGAAAAACCTGGTGCGGTCGGTCGAGGCCAGCCTGCACAGCATGGGAACCGAATACGTCGACCTGCTGTGGGTGCACACCCGCGAGGCATGGACGTCCGTCGTCGAGGTGATGCGTGCCCTCGATGATCTGATCCGTTCCGGAAAGGTGCTGTACATCGGTGTCTCCGACTGGCCCGCCTGGGAGGTCGCGGAGGCCAACACAACCGCGGAACTGCGTGGGTGGACGCCGTTCGTCGCCCTTCAGTCGCGGTACAACATGCTGGAGCGGACACCGGAAAGCGACCTGGTCCCGATGGCTGACGCCTTCGACCTTGCCGTTGTCGCGTGGGGCCCGCTCGCGGAAGGAAGGCTGACCGGCAAGTACCGCGCAGGCGGCCAGGGACGGCTGCGCGACGACGCCGCAGAGGGGATCTTCCAGCACAGCTGGTCCGGCCCGGACGAGACGGTAGACCTCGTCGCCAGGATCGCGGGCGACATAGGGTGCACTCCGGCACAGGTGGCCCTCGCGTGGCTGGCTGCCCGGCGCGGCAACGTCATCCCGCTGCTTGGAGCGACGAGCGTCTCACAGCTGGACGAGAACCTGGCAGCCGCCGACGTGCGCCTCAGCGACGACCAGCTCCGCGTACTCGACAAGGCCAGCGCACCCTCGCTGGGCTTCCCGCATGACCTGCTACGACGCGAAAACGTCACCATCGGCACGTACGGCGACCAATGGCGCCTCGTCGACGACCGGAGAACAAGACACCGCCGCAGCACCTACCTCTGAGCCACGACTCACGCCGACCCAGTCAGGCGTGCAGCCGACCACCGGACCTCTCCCCCGGCCGCTACTCATCTCATTCGGTCAGCTGTTTCGACGGTCGCCCGGTCCCTCCGCCGTGTGCGCGAGCAACTCGTCGGCGATGGCCGGGACGGCGTGGGCCGGGAGCCGGTGCCCGACGCTGCCGAGTCGGACGAGACGAGCGTCCGGAATCTCGGCGGCGAGCGCCTCACCGTTGCCGATCGGGAAGAACGGGTCGTCCTCGCCGTGCAGCACCAGTGTCGGCGCGGTGATCTCGCCGAGCCGCTCGCGCCAGCGCGGGCCGTGGTCGGCGAACGCGAGGTTGGTCGTCGCGCACTTGACGTCGGTGGTCCTGGCGACCTCGGCCTCGGCGTGAGCACGAGCGGAGGTCTCGTCGAACGCGCCCGCCCCGGCGAGCGTCCTGGCCTGCAGCACGAGACGGTCGACCACGGCTCGCTCGTCTGACCAGTCCGGCTCCGGGGTGTTCACGATCGCCTCCATGAGCGCCTCGTGGTGCCCGGGCAGGTCCTCGTCGACCGGGCCGGGCGTGTTCGGCCGGCTGGCGACGAGCGTGAGCGTCGCGACCCGCTCGGGGTAGTCGAGGGCGAGCAGCTGCGCGATCCAGCCGCCCGTCGACATCCCGGCGACGTGGGCGCGTTCGGTCGCGGTCACGTCGAGCACGCCGACCGCGTCGTCGACAAGGTCGGCGAGAGAGTAGCCGGGCTTGCCCAGCGGGTACGACTCCGAGCGGCCGGTGTCACGAACGTCGTATCGGATCACCCGCCGCCCGCCGGCCACGAGCCGCTCGCACAGCTCGTTGGGCCAGCTCAGCATCGACGACCCGACGAGCAGCACGGTCGGCTCGTCCGCGCCGCCTTGCACCTCCACGCAGCTCGCCGCTCCGTTGATCGTGAACATGCGCTCACTCGCTTGCACAAGCCTCTCCTAACCGGTACGCCATGCACGGACATCCTGAAAGCTAGACCTAGCGGGCCGCCCGAACTCATCGGCGGACGAGCAATCCTGTCCCGGAGCGTCTCCAGGCTGAAGTCCTCGCCATGCATGAGTGGATCGAAGGCACGGGCCAGGTAGGCATCGCCCGGCTGTCATGTCGCCACGGTGTACGGTCCTCGTATGGAGGTCGCTGAGTTGGCGCATCTGCGCCGGGCCAGGGACCTGCTGGACCGCGAGTATGCGCGGCCGCTGGACGTCCCGGCGATGGCGCGTGCCGCGCTGATGTCGCCGTCACTGTTCTCTCGCCGGTTCCGCGAAGCATACGGCGATACACCGTACGGCTACCTGCAGGCCAGGCGGGTGGAACGGGCGATGGCGCTGTTGCGCTGCGGCCACATGTCCGTGACTGACGTGTGCATGGCCGTGGGATTCACCTCGCTCGGCTCGTTCAGCTCGACGTTCACGCGTCTCGTCGGCGAGCCACCGTCCGTCTACAAGGCGCGGGACCATTCGCGGCTCACCCGGGTCCCGCCGTGCATGACGCGCGCCTGGGCACGTCCGAGGTGGGTCGCGCAGCCGTGCAGGATTGGAGAAGCGTTCCTGGCCGACCGCACGTAGGGTCGCTGGCATGGCACTTTCCATCACGCACACGCCCGTGTTCTGCACTGACCTGGATGAGGCGCTGGCCTTCTACACCCAGCGGCTCGGCTTCGAGGTCCATGATGACGTCCCGATGGGGCCGGAGATGCGCTGGCTCACCGTCCATGCCCCCGGCGACACTCACGACCTGCTGCTGGCAGCTGTGGATCATCACATCCCGCCAGCCGACCGGCAGACGATGCGCGAGATTGTCGCCAAAGGCGACCTGGCGGTCTTCATTCAGGTCGACGACCTGGACAAAACCTTCGAGTCGCTGCGCGCCGCCGGGACGGAGATCCTTCAGGAGCCCATTGACCAGCCCTATGGCGTCCGCGACGCTGCCGTTCGCGACCCCAGCGGCAACCACCTGCGGCTGAGCCAGCCGCTACCG
>DAIOWL010000735.1:0-4091 GCA_036758545.1 Streptosporangiaceae bacterium
TGACCTCGGTGATCGGCGCCACCACGTACTGCATCAGGTCGACGACGTGGCTGAGCAGATCGCCCAATGCTCCGGCGCCGGCCTCCTCACGGAGGAACCGCCAGGACAGGGCGCCGTTCGGCTCGGCCGCGTAGCTGTTGAAGAACACCGCTCGCACGTTGGTGACACGGCCGAGCCGGCCGGCCGCGATCAGCTCACGGACCCGTTCCACCGCGGGGACGTGCCGGTAGTTGTACCCGATCGAGGTAGTGACGCCGGCCGCCCGCGCGGCGGCCGCGACCTCGGCGGTCTCGCCGGCGTCCCGGCCGACCGGCTTCTCGATCCAGAACGGCTTGCCCGCCCGGGCGGCCGCGACGCCGATCTCGCGGTGCAGCATGTTCGGCGCGCAGATGGACACCACGTCGACGTCGGGATCGGCGAGCACGTCACGGTAGTCGGTACTGGCCGTGGCGTACCCGAGGATCTCGCGGGCGTAGTCCGCCCGGTCGGCGGCGGTGTCGGCCGCGTGCACCAGCCTGGGCCGGATCTTCAGTTCCGGGTAGACCTGCGGGACCGCCTGGTAGGCGCGGCTGTGCAGCTTGCCCATCCAGCCCACGCTGATCAGGCCGACACCGGGCCGTGTGTATCCGTCGTCGGTGATGCTCATGGCGGGTACCTATCTACTCGGGCTCGGGTTTGATAGCGGTGCGGGCCTGGCCGAACTCGGCGGTCACGGCGGCGGCCAGCAGGGTGGAATCCGAGCCGATGCCAACGAACGACCAGCCCTGCTCCAGCCGCCGGGCGGCGGCGGCGCCGTCGGCCACGAGCAGTCCGCAGGCCTTGCCGTGCCGCCGGCCGGCCGCCAGCACGTGCTCGATGGCCTCGGTGAAGGCCGGCGCGGTGAGATCGCCGGGGACGCCGAGGTCGTGGCTGAGGTCGCGGGGGCCGACGAACAGCACGTCGACGCCGTCCAGCGCGGCGATCGCCTCGGCGTTGCCGACCGCGGCCGCCGACTCGATCTGGATCACGCCGAGGATCTCGGAGTTGGCCCGGTCGAGGGCGCCCGGGTCGAGGCCGAACCGGCAGGCCCGGTTGTAGGTGGCCACGCCGCGGTCCCCGGCGGGCGGGTAGCGCAGGTGCCGGACCGCTTCGGACACCTCGTCCACGGTGTTCATCCGGGGCAGCATGATGCCCGCAGCCCCGCTGTCCAGCACCCGTCCCATCCGGATGCGGGCCCCGGACTCCACCCGGACCACGGTCGGGACGCCGTAGCTCCCGGCGGCGGGCACGACGTCGCGGACCTGCTCCTCCCCGCCGGCCCCGTGCTCGAGGTCGAGCAGGACCCAGTCCACGCCGGCCGCGGCGCAGACCTCCGCCGCTATCGGCGACGCGGAGCCGATGAAGGTGCCGAGCGTGGGCGTGCCGGCCCGGACCGCGGCGGCCAGCGCACCCCCGTTCAATGGGGTAGAGCTCAGCGGACTCATGCTCATCCGAACCACCTCTGCTCCTTGCTGTCGCTGTCGTACTCGGCCCGCAGCCCGGCCGTGACGCCCAGGGTGGACACCTCGGCCGGGGCCACGTCCCACCACACCCCGGCGCCCGGCAGGTCGGCGTGCGGGATGACGGGTACCACGATCACGACCGGGCCGGGATGGTCGCGGGTAGCGGACAGGGCGTCCCGCAGCTCGGCCGCGGTGGTGGCGCGGCAGGCCCGGGCGCCGAGCCCGGCCGCGACCTGCACCAGGTCGAGGCTGAGGTAGTCACCCTCCAGCCGAGGCGCCTTTGACGCGTCTCCTGCGGCCAGCTCCAGCGGGGCGGCCCGGTAGCGGAACTCGTTGCCGAACTCCCGCCCGCTGCGCAGCATCTGCAGCCGGTGGATGACCTGGTAGCCGTGGTTGTCCGGGACGACGAGCGTGACCGCCAGGCCCTCCTGCGCGGCGGTGACCAGCTCGGTCGGCGCGAGCAGGAAGGTCCCGTCGCCGAGAAACGAGACGACCCGCGTGCCCGGATCGGCGTCGGCCAGCCGCACCCCGAGCGCGGCCGGGATCTCGTAGCCCATGCAGGAGAAACCGAACTCCAGGTGGCAGTGGCGGCCGCCGGTCGCGTCCCAGACCTTGAGCAGGTCGCCGGGCGGCCCTCCGGCGGCGGCGATCACCACGTCACCGGGCCGCGCCTGCTCCTGCAGGACCCCGATGAGCTGGCCCTGGGTGAGGACGGCACCGGTGGTGGTGACCACGTCCGGCCCGGCCTGCGCCGGGTCGAACGGCTGGTCCGGGTCCAATGCGGCAGCCCGGGCCGTGGCCCACTCCCCGGTCAGCTGCTCGGCGCGGGCGCGCCACGCGGCGGGCGCGCGGATGCCCGCGCTGGCCGCGCCGTCGGCCAGCGCGGCCAGCGCCTGCCTGGCGTCGGCGACGATGCCGGTGGCGCCGAGCCGGTCGGCGTCGCGCGGGTTGACGTTGACGCTCGCGAACCGCACCGCCGGGTTGGCGAACAGCGAGTGCGAGGCGGTGGCGAAGTCGGTCAGCCTGGCCCCGACCGTCAGCACCAGGTCGGCCTCGCGGGCCAGGGCGTTGGCCGCGGGGGTGCCCTCCAGGCCGATGCCGCCGATCTGCCACCAGGCCCGCTGCTGCACCGCGCCCTTGCCGGCGAAGGTCTCGAGCACTGGGAGGCCGACCGTCCCGGCCAGGCGCTCGAGCTCGGCGGTGGCGCCGGAGTAGATGACCCCGCCGCCCGCGATCACGAGCGGCCGTTCGGCGGCAGCCAGCATCGCGAGCACGGCGTCGACCTCGCTAGCGTCGGGCTGCGGGCGGCGGATAACCCAGGCCCGTTCGGTAAAAAATCCGGCCGGATAGTCGTACGCGTGCGCCTGGATGTCCTGTGGCAGCGAGAGCACCACAGCACCGGCGTCCACCGGGTCGGTGAGCACCCGCATGGCCGCGGGCAGCGCGGTGAGCAGCTGCTCGGGCCGGGTGATGCGGTCGAAGAAGCGGCAGACCGGCCGGAACGCGTCGTTGACGGTCACGTCCGCCTCGAGCGGGTGCTGCAACTGCTGCAGCACCGGGCCCTGGTGCCTGGTCGCGTACGTGTCGCCGGGCAGCAGCAGCACCGGCAGCCGGTTGACGGTGGCCAGCGCCGCCCCGGTGACCATGTTCAGCGCACCCGGACCGATCGAGGAGGTCACGGCCAGGGTGGCGCGCCGGCGGCTGTGCTTGGCGAACGCCGTGGCCGCGTGCACCAGGGCCTGCTCGTTGCGGCCCTGGATGAACGGCATGGCGTCGCTGAGCTGGTCCAGGGCCTGGCCGAGCCCGGCCACGTTGCCGTGACCGAAGATGCCCAGGGTGGCGGGGACCAGCCGACGGCGCTGGCCGTCGGCGACCGAGTACTGCCGGGACAGGTACGTCACGACGGCTTGGGCTACCGTCAGCCGAACGGTCGGGGAGGTCATCGTCGGTCCTTCCTTCTTCACCAGGGCCTGCCGTGCAGGATCACGGTCTTGACGTCGGTCATCTCGGCCACCGCCGAGCGGGGGCCCTCCTTGCCGATGCCGCTCGCCTTCAGCCCGCCGTAGGGCATGAGGTCGGCCCGCCACAGCGGGGTCCAGTTGATGTGCACGTTGCCGGCGTCGATCTCCCTGATGGCCCGCACCGCGCCTGACACGTCGGAGGTGAAAATGCCCGCGCCGAGCCCGTAGGACGTGCCGTTGGCCTGCGCGATCGCGCTGTGGAAGTCCTCGGCCGAGCTGACCGCCACGGCCGGGCCGAACAGCTCGTCCTGGCTGAAGGGCGACCGGGGATCGACCCCCGCGACCACGGCCGGGGCGACGATGGCACCGTCGCGCCCGCCGCCCGTCAGCAGCTTGGCCCCCTCGTCTACGGCGCGGCGGATGGTTTCCTCGACCCGTTCGGCTTCATCCGTGGTGATCAGCGTGCCCATGGTCGTGTCCGGGGATCCGGGGTCACCGGTCCTGATCGCCTCCACCTTGGGTACCAGCGCGTCGAGGAAATCCGCGGTGACGGCCGGGTGGGTGATGACGCGCTGCACCGAGATGCAGACCTGGCCCGCGTTGATGTAGCCGCCGGCCGCGACCGCGCTGGCGGCCAGTTCGATGTCGG
>DAIOWL010000736.1:0-4087 GCA_036758545.1 Streptosporangiaceae bacterium
GGCCAGCGAGACCAGGTGCTCGAGCAGCAGGGTGGCGATGCCCCTGTGGTGCATGTGGTCGGCCACGGCGAACGCGACCTCGGCCGTGTGCGGGTCCTCTCGCAGCGGCACGTAGCTGGCCACGCCGGCCACCTCGCCGTCCGCCACGGCCAGCAGCGCCTCGCTGCCCCGCACCGGGTTGCCGCTGATCCGCCGGGCCTCGATCTCGGCCGAGAGCCTGCTCACGTTGAAGAACCGCATGTAGCTGTTGTCCGGTGACATCGCCTCGTGCATGGCCTTGACCGCGTCGAAGTCGGCCGCGACGGCCGGGCGTATCTCGACCGTGGTCCCGTCGGCCAGCAGCGCGTACACAGCGGTTGGAGGCTGCGCCATGCTGACCATCCTCTCGCGGCGCCTGTGTCGATGGCTGGGTTGGCTGCGAGAATGACTCCATGCGGAACAGCAAGGTGGCACTAGGCAGCGCGGGGTCCATCGACAGCATCGGCTCCAGCGGGTCCATCCTGTCCATCGGGTCCAGCGGGTCGATCTTGTCTATCGGCTCCAGCGGGTCCATCCTCTCGATCGGCTCCGCGGGCTCGGTGCTGTCGATCGGATCGGTCGGCTCGGTCGCGTCCGTGCTCTCGATCTTCTCGGCCGCCAGCGTCGGCTCGGTGATGTCCGCGCTGTCGCAGTGGTCGCTGCTGGCCTGGAAGGGCAACGGGAGATCGCGATGAGCTTCAGCGTCCAGTCCGAGGTCGGCCCGCTTCGCCAGGTGATCGTGCACCGGCCCGGGCTCGAGCTGTCCCGGCTGACCCCGCGGAACGTCGGCGAGCTGCTGTTCGACGACGTGCTGTGGGCCGGGCGGGCCAGGGAGGAGCACGACGCGTTTGCCGGCGTGCTCGGGGCCCGGGGCGTTCGGGTCCATTACTACGGGCAGTTGCTGGCCGAGACGCTGGAGGTTCCGGACGGCCGGGCCTTCGTCCTGGACCGGGTGTGCGTGCCCGAGATGCTCGGCCCGAACCTGGCCGGGCCGGTGCGGCGGCTCTTCGACGACCTCGACGGTCCGGCGCTGGCCGAGTTCCTGGTCGGCGGCGTGCTCAAGGCGGACCTGCACCCCGCCCGGCCACACAGCCTGACCTGGGATGTGCTGCACGCGGACGACTTCGTGCTGCCGCCGCTGCCGAACCACCTGTTCCAGCGGGACAACTCCTGCTGGATCTACCACGGGGTCTCGGTCAACCCGATGGCCAAGCCCGCCCGGCAGCGTGAGTCGCTGCACAGCCGGGCCATCTACCGCCATCACCCGATGTTCGCCCAGGCCGACTTCACCTGGCACTACGGCGACACCGACGCCAAGCACATGCCCGCCACCGTGGAGGGCGGCGACGTGCACGTGCTCGGCCACGGCGCGGTGATGATCGGGATGGGCGAGCGGACCACGCCGATGGCGGTCGAGCTGCTGGCCCAGGCTCTGTTCCGCAGCGGCCAGGTCAGCGCGGTGATCGCGGTCGAGCTCCCGATCTCCCGCGCCATGATGCACCTCGACACCGTGATGACCATGGTGGACCGCGGCACGTTCGTGCTGTACCCCTACCTCGATCCGCTGCTGCGGTCGTGGACGGTCACGCCGGACGCGAACGGCGGCCTGGCCGTGACGCTCAACGACAGCCTGTGGGGCACCGTGGCCGAGGTGCTCGGCATGGACAAGGTGACCGTGCTGACCACCAACGAGGACGCCCGGGCCGCCGAACGAGAGCAGTGGGACGACGGCAACAACTACCTGGCCATCGCGCCCGGCGTGATCGTCGGCTACGAGCGGAACGTCGCCACCAACACCATGCTGCGCTCGCACGGCATCGAGGTGATCTCGATCGCGGGCAGCGAGCTAGGCCGCGGCCGCGGCGGGCCGCGCTGCATGAGCTGCCCGATCGAGCGGGAGCCCGCCTAGGGTTCTGGTTAGGACGGCACCACGGCCACGGGCCCGTGCGCGTGGTTGAGCAGGGCGTGCCGCACCGAGCCGGGTCCCGCCTCGCCGGGGCGCCTGCCGATGACCACCAGGTCCGCACGCGCGGACAGCCCGGTCAGCGCGTGGGCCGGATGGCCGTGCACGACCTCGTGACTGACCGGCACGTCCGGGTACTTGGCCCGGCACTCGTCGAGCAGGCCGGCCAGCGCCGTGGCCGCGTCCGCCGAGGCCTCGGCCCTGGATTCGGTGGGCACCGGGCCGGCCCGGGTGAGCTCGGCCTGCGGCGCGTGCCAGGCGTGGATGGCGTGCAGGGCCGCGTGCCGCAGGCTGGCCTCTTCGAGCGCGAACGTGAGCGCGTCGCGGCAGCTTTCGGTGTCGGCGACGCCGACGCCGATGAGCCCGTGCGGGGCCGGCGGCTCGTCCCGGATGACCATGACCGGGGTGGACGAGTGGCTGGCGGCGTACCGGCTGACCGAGCCGAGCAGCAGGGCGGTGAACGCGCCGACGCCGCGGGAGCCGAGCACCAGCATCAGCGCGCCCGCCCCGCTCTCGGTGACGGCCTGCGCCGTCGGGCCGTTCAGCTCGTCGGTGTCGATCAGCACGCCGGCGGCGGCCTTGGCGGCCCGTTCGGCCGCTAGGGCCAGCGCGCGGTCACGGTCGTCGACGAGAACGTCGGTCACCGTCTCGTACTGGGTCTCGTCTGTGTGCGGCCTCATCCGGGGCAGCAGGCCCGCGGTGGCCACGATCCGCAGCGGGGCGCCGCGCAGGGCCGCTTCCCTCGCGGCCCAGTCGACCGCCCGCAGTGATTCCTCAGAACCGTCCGTACCGGCCACGATGGGCTTCGATGCCATGGCTCGTCCTCCTTAGGGCGCGTGGTCCTTGCGCGTCGTCCTTGCGCGTCGTCCTCAGGCCGCGTCGTTCTCGCACCGCCATCATGACCGCGCGGCCGCGGGTACGGCTAGTGCCGACGGTGCAGTGCCGCCCCCGGGCTGGCGGCCGGCATTCTGGTCATGCCAGAATTGCGCGGAATCGACGCGGGTACGCTCTTGGCACCAGCGCATCGGCGAAGCGACGCGAAATTGTTGCGAATTCCGGCTCTGTTGCATGGAGCCCTGTGTGCCTAAGATCATCGGCAGAGGTACAGGGCCGCGGTAGTGACTGAGTAAAAAGGAGATTGACATGCCTGGCATCGTTGTCGGAGTCGATGGCTCCGGTCATTCCCGCAAGGCTCTGGAAAGGGCCGCGGCCGAAGCGGCGGCCCATGGCGCGCCGCTCACCGTGCTCGTTATCCACCAGGCCGTCCGCGACGTGTACGGCAGCGTCTCCCACTACGGGGATGACGCCGCCCTGACCGAGAAGGCCAAGGAAGCGGCCCAGGCGGAAACCGACCAGGTGCTGGCCGCGGCCGGCTCCCAGCCGGCCTCGGTCACGGTCACCGCGGTGCACGGCTTGCCGGTCGACGAGCTGGTCAAGGCGAGCGAGGGCGCCGACATGGTCGTCCTGGGCCGGCGCGGCATGGGCGGTTTCGCCCGGATGCTGATGGGCTCCGTGACCAGCCAGGTCGCCCAGCACGCGCAGTGCCCGGTCCTGATCGTGCCGTAGGCTGACTAGGGCCTAGTTCAGCTAGTACAGTCAGCGAGCCGAGTGAGCTCCGGTCATCATGGCCGCGAGGTCCTCGGGATGCAGGAAAGAGGGGGGCGGCGGCGGGCCCCAGGCGAACAGCCCCCGCGCCCCCTCCAGATCCTCCGGGGTCCAGAGCTGGTCGTCGATGATGCAGTCCATGTCGCTGTAGTACTCGGAGAAGTTGCCCGCCGGGTCCTTGAGGTACCAGAAGAAGTTCGAGCCCGCGTAGTGCCGGCCGAGGCCCCACACGTGCCGTTCCGGCCTGCCCTCGAGCATCGCCTGCGCCCCGCGGCCCACGTCGTCGACGTCGTCCACCTGCCAGGACGTGTGGTGCAGGAAGCTCACCGGCGCGGCCAGGACCAGCACGTTGTGATGATCGGTGGAGCAGCGCATGAACGCGCCGACGCCCTTGATCCGGTCGCTGACCTTGAACCCGAGCCCTTCGGTGAAGAAGGCGGTCGAGGCGGCGTAGTCGGTGCTGCCGAGCACGGCGTGGCCGAGCTTGCGCGGGCGCACCCG
>DAIOWL010000737.1:0-4085 GCA_036758545.1 Streptosporangiaceae bacterium
AAATATGACCACCAATTAGCCAACAGGTACCGGAATGGCCCCCAAGGACTGTTCGGGGAGTTCGAATTATTTCTCTGACCTGGAGCCCCGTTACGGAATCGAACCGTAGACCTTCTCCTTACCATGGAGGCGTTCTTGGCCGACTACTTTGTCCGGTTAGCCATTTTGGATTAGCGGGAGGAGATCGGCCATGCGGCCAACGCCGGGTTGACACACTTGCGGCTGCACAGGTTGAAGGCAACGGCTGGCGAATAGCACTTCTTTGCGGAGCTGATTGTCGAGGGCCTGTCTGCTGGCGGCGGACAGAACCCAGCCAAGCGGCGCGGCGATCCCTGGTTCGGTGCGCGGTGAGACGAAGAAGACCTGGTCCGGGATGGTCTTCCCAGCCGCTGATGCGGCCGCAGCGCATCCGACTGGACCGGGATCGCACGGCAGCCACTGGCCGATGTCCAGCATGCCCGAGATTCGCTGCAGCAGCGTATCCGACACCGCCAGCTGGGTTCCGGCGGCTGACTTTGCATCGAAGGGTACGAAAGGCTCCTGGATCAGCGACGCGGTCGTGGAGTCCACCGGAATGGGCCGCGGGCTGTTACCCAGGTACACCACTACCGGCGCCACAAGGGTGACCGGCTGCCCCGGTCGGGCCTGCGCCAAGGCGGCGGCGTTGTGCGCCCGCAGCGCGCCGGTCAGGCTAGGAAGCAGGTCGGCGAGGGTGATCAGGCCGCTGCTGTCCACGTATCCGCCGTCGACGAACTGTCCTGCTATGGAATTTTTGTTCTGGCAGCTGGTGACAACCCCGGACGGGGTTATGAACGGGAACCGGGCGGACAGCATCGCCGCCGTCACCGCGGCGATGTTCTGCATGCAGGACAGCTTGGCGAAGAAGTCAAAGCTGCCGCCGCCCGGAACCGCCGATCGCAGATCACACGTCAGGCCGACCTTGTCAGGGCCGGTCGGGGGGGCCACCAGTCGCCGGTCCGCGATAATAGCCCGGCAGCCTGAGGCGACGTCGGTGGAGTTGAACAGCAGCCGCCACGGCAGGGTCGGCCTGCGCAGCGGGAACGACTGCCTCAGGCTGGTGTCCTGGTCCTGCCAGACGCTCTCGATCAGGCCGGCACGGTCGCTGAAGGGCTGTCCCGGTGGCATCTGCGCGGCGGGCAGGCCCAGTCCGGTAAAACCCGCGATCAGGTCATGCAGCAAGAGCCCGTCGATACCGGCAGCCAGCGCGTCAGGTCCGGCGAGCACGGAGAGGTCCGCGCCGGCCTGAACGGCAGGCGCGCTGTCCAGGACGGCCATCCCGAGCGATCCCCCGCTGACGCTGCTCACGGCGAAGACGTCATGCGGTCCGCACCGTCTGTTAGCCAGGGCGGCCAGGGCGTGCTCCGCCCACCACGCGGCGCGGATTCCTCCGCCGGCCGCCGCCGCCAAGATGAGCGGCTGGACCCGCACCGGCCGCGCGGCACCCGCGGTGCCGCCGGTTGGCACGGCACAGGCGGCAGCAACCGGGCTAGCCAGCCAGGATTGGAGGTCCGCATGCAGGCTCGTCCGGGCCGGGGTGGCACCACCGGCAACCGGGCCGCGAACCTGGTGCAGCAGCGACTTTGAATCAGCGATCCCGCCGATGAGCCCGATAATCAGGATGAGCGTGATGACAGGCGTGACGTTCAGCCGGATCATCCGGAACAGCGGCAGCGGGCGCCGCGTCTGCGCCAGGTAAGCCAGCACGGCCAAGATCACCACAAGGGTCCCGGTCGCGATCACCGTAGTACCGAGCACACCGAGCCAGTGCGTGGTCCACAGCGGCAGGAACACCAGGAACGCATCCGCGATCAGGAACGGAGCTCCGACGATCAGCCACGGCCACCATCCGTGCTCTCCGCGCATCCGTCCTTGCCTGGCCCAATCAGCCAGCCAGGCAACTGGCCCGTGCGAGCCTGCCAGGTCACGCAGGTCGCTGCGCACCGGGCCGTTCGCCAGCCACCAGCTGACGGTCGCGATGGCAATGCCGATCGCCACGGCGAGACCGAATGCCACCGTGTAACCGTCAGCCGCCGTGGACCGGCCGACTCCCGGCAGCGCCGGCGCCGTGAAGGACCGGACCAGTCCCAGGCCCGTTATCGCTACCACCGCGACGGCGAGCACGTCTCCCGCCGTCCTGACGCTAGCAATCCTCGCCGCGCTCTCCGGCCCCGCATCGGGCAGGCCATGACCCAGCCACGGTACCCCGTCGTCATCCTGCTCCCGGTCGCTTGTGATCGTCTTGGGCTCGGCGGCTACCCGCCGAGGAGACCAGGCGGCGGCCTTTTCGCGAGCGGTGTTAAGGCCGGCCGCCGCGATGGCCACGCCGGGCCGCCATCCGGTACCCGTCCCGGCATTTCCTCGGTCGCGCCGCCACCGGTGGAACCCAGCGATGCCAATGGAGCTGACGGTGATCAGCAGGGGTACACCAACGGCCACGGCGAGCCGCCACCACCCGACCTTGGCGCTGTCCGTCGCCCAGAGCAGCAGCCCGAGCACGGCCAGCACCAACGGCGCCAGGATCCACGGCAGGTAACGCGGAGCACGGCGGCGGTCTTTACCGCTGAATTTCTCTACCGCACGCCAAGTACGCATCCGACCCAGGAACATCAGCAGCGTAGCCAACAGCAACTGCGCGGTCGCGGCCACCGCCGCATGAACCCAGCCCATTCCGGGCGGCCAGGTGAGCCAGGACCGCTGCACATCTGGCATCTGCTCAAGCACGTCAACCCCGCGGCCGGCGGCCACCACCGCTAGGAATGCAACGACGACGACGGAGAACCTCTGTTCCCACAGGGCCCAGAACAGATGCCTGATGGCGCTGCGGACACGCCCGCAATCCCACACGCGATATACCACACGGACCAGAAGAGCCAGCGCGGCCAGCCATTTGATCATGGTGGCCACGTGCAGGACTATGGCCAGCCAATAGACCGGATCCCGATCATCGGTTATCCCATAGAACGCCACCGCGGCTATGACATCCTCGGCCGCATCGGCGGCAATCAACGCCCACAGAAGCACCCGGGCCGGCCGCTCATCCTTCGGCAGGAGGGTGAATCCCAGGAAGGCATACCCAATGATGAACAGGGCGTCAAAGCCCAGATGCAGCCACAGCCAGGCCGGGAGCCAGCTGAATTGGCCGGTGGCGACCACCCACGCATTTAAGGTGCTGTAGGCCGCTGCGAAGTTGGTGGACAGCAACTGGCCGGGAGCGAACAGGGTGGTAACTGAAATCGCGCCGGTCGGGGTAGCCTCCTGAACAATCGCGCCGACTTGGGCCATGCCCACCAGAGCAGACAGCGAAAGGCTCAGCCAGATAAGCGCCCGCCAAGTAGGGTTTGCTGCGCGATCAGTGCCGCGTCCGGCATCCGCTTGATTCGATTCGATATCCGCGGTCTCGCCCATTCCCCACCTCCGAGTGCTACATATGTGTAAGGCATACACCACGCGCATCCACCGGGCAACAGTCAGGCCGGCCTTTCTGGCCCGATCCGAGACGCCCTGCCCACTCTGCCGGAGTGGGCGCGGGTCTACCGCAACTTCGTCGCAGCCTTCATCATCCTCTACCGACGCGCCTATGCCGAGACGCCGTTCTAGCCGACCGTCAAAGAACTCGACCATCTGGCTCCGGCAGCCAAGATGAGCCGCTCGTATTGCTACTCCTACTCGGTGTCACTTCAACTCGCCCGGTTTACCCGACGTCATGTGCCATCGAGTGCGCGGCATCAGGATTCACAGAACGGGACTACGCTGCACCGGCTTGCATAGACTCCACGTAGCGGCGGATTTCTACCCAGATTTCTACCCAAGAGGGCAGCGTGGCGGCGTGGAGATAATATATCTCCTGGTCACAGCTGCCAACTGAGGTAGCTGACCGGCATACCCTGGTGCCTTCCAAGCTGGTCATGCGGGTTCGATTCCCGTCGCCCGCTCGAAGTACTTTTACGCAGGTCAAGGGCATGAGTCCTGACTGCCGCTTGAGCTTCACTGTGTAGTTGTTGATCTTCCGGGCCATTAACGGGCCATTAGCCCGCTGGCACCAGCGCGCCAGCCGAGCCGTCGTC
>DAIOWL010000738.1:0-4078 GCA_036758545.1 Streptosporangiaceae bacterium
TCCACCGCGCTCGGCGCGCTGTCCGCCGCGGTGGTGGAGCACGGCGCGGACGCCGGCATCGCCTACGACGGGGACGCCGACCGGTGCCTCGCCGTTGACGCGGACGGTCAGCCGCTGGACGGCGACCAGATCATGACCGTGCTCGCCACCGGGCTGAAGGAGGCGGGGCGGCTGGCCGGCGACGCCGTGGTGGTCACGGTGATGTCGAACCAGGGCTTCCACGTGGCGATGCGCGACGCCGGCATCGCGGTGATCGAGACCCCGGTGGGGGACAAGCACGTGTCCGCGGCCATGCGGGACGGCGGCTACGTGCTCGGCGGCGAGCAGTCCGGGCACATCATCATGGGTGAGCACGCCACCACCGGCGACGGCGTGCTGACCAGCCTGCAGCTGCTGGCCGCGGTGAACCGGCACGGCGTGCCGCTGGCCGCGGCGGCCAAGATGATGCCGAAGTACCCGCAGGTCCTCGTCAACGTGCCGGGCGACGCGTCGCGGCTCGGGCCGCGGACCGACGAGGCGGTCCGCCGGGCCGAGGCCGAGCTCGGCGGAGACGGACGGGTCCTGGTCCGGCCGAGCGGCACCGAGCCCAAGATCAGGCTGATGATCCAGGCCAGGGACGCGGCCCTGGCCGAACGCGTCGTGGGGCAGCTCGCCGAGGATGTCCGGCGGGCGCTGGCCGGGCAGTAGGCCCAGGAGCGGGTAGAGCCATGCGAGACGCCTACCAGGTCGCCGCCGTGCGAGCCGCCGAGCGCGCGCTGATGGACTTGGTCCCGGACGGGACGCTGATGGGCCGGGCCGCGACCGGGCTCGCCTCGATCTGCGCCGCCCTGCTCCGTGCTGCGCCCGGCCATGTGTACGGCGCCCGGGTGGTGGTGCTGGCCGGCCGCGGGGACAACGGCGGCGACGCGCTGTACGCCGGCGCCCTGCTGGCCCGCCGCGGCGTGGCCGTCACCGCGATCGCGGCCGGATCTACGGTGCACCCCGGCGGCACCGCCGCGCTGCGCCAGGCGGGCGGCCGGGTGTCCGATGACACCGCAGACGCGGCCGCCGCCCTGCTCGACGCGGCCGACCTGATCGTTGACGGCCTGCTCGGTATCGGCGGCCACGGCGGCCTGCGCGAGCCGTTCGCCGGGCTCGCGGCCGGGGCCGAACGCGCCCGGCAGGCCGGCGCCACGGTGGTGGCCGTCGACTTGCCCAGCGGCATCGACGCCGACACCGGGGCGGTGGAGGGCCCGGCGGTCCGGGCTGACGTCACCGTGACCTTCGGCGCGATCAAGCCCGGGCTGCTGATTGACCCGGGTGCCGGGCACGCGGGCGCCGTCGAGCTCGTCGACATCGGCCTCGGGCCGTACCTCGGAACTGAGCCCGCGGCCTCGGCCCCGCAGCGGGACGACATCGCTGAGCTGCTGCCCCGCCCGGGCGCCGAGTCGGACAAGTACCGCCGCGGCGTGCTCGGCCTGCTGGCCGGCAGCGACCGCTTCACCGGGGCGGCACTGCTGTCCGCGGGCGGGGCGGTGCACGGCGGGGCGGGCATGGTCCGGGTGGTGACCACGCCGGAAGCCGCCGTCCTGGTCCGGCAGAAGTGGCCCGAGACCGTGGTCACCGTGCATCCGGACGAGGGCGACTGGGACCTGCTCGGCGCGGTCGGCCGTGTCCAGGCGTGGGTGGCCGGCCCCGGCATGGGCACCGATCCCGACGCGGTAGCCCGGCTGACCGCGATCCTGCGCACGGACCTCCCGGTCCTGGTGGACGCGGACGGGCTGACCATCCTGAGCCAGCACCAGGACCTGCTGCCACGCGCGGCTCCGACGCTGATCACGCCGCACGCCGGCGAGCTGGCCCGGCTCCTCGGCACCGACCCGGCCAGCGTGGAGGCGCGGCGGCTTGAGCACGCCCGCCGCGCGGCCGCCCAGCTGGGCGTCACCGTGCTGCTGAAGGGCTCGACCACGGTCATCGCGTCGCCAGACGCTTCAAGGGACGGGCCCGTGCTCGTCAACCCCACCGGCACTCCGTGGCTAGCCACCGCGGGCAGCGGCGACGTGCTGTCCGGGCTGGCGGGCGCGCTGCTCGCGCAGGGCCTGGCCCCCGCCCTAGCCGGCTCGGCGGGCGCCTACCTGCACGGCCTGGCGGGCAGGCTCGCGGCGGCAGGACCGGGTGACGGGACCGCCCAGGCCCCGATCGGCGCCTCCGACCTGGTCCGGGCGCTGCCGGCCGCGTTCCGGAGCCTGTGATGAACGTGGAGAGGGAAGCCGTCGTCGACCTCGGCGCGATCACCGCCAACGTCACCGCGCTGTGCGAGCTCGTTCGCGGCAGCCAGGTACTGGCCGCGGTCAAGGCCGACGGGTACGGCCACGGCATGGTCCCGGCCGCCCGGGCGGCGCTGGCCGGCGGCGCGGCCTGGCTGGGCGTGGCCGACCTGGACGAGGCGGTCGCGCTGCGCCGGGCGGGCATCACCGCGCCGGTGCTGTGCATGATGACGTTCGGCGACCCGGCCGAGGCGGTTCGGCACGACATCGACCTCGCGGCCGGCTCGGCCGGATACGTCGCGGCGGTCGAGGCCGCGGCGGTCCAGGCCGGCGTCCAGGCCCGGCTGCACCTCAAGGCCGATACCGGGCTGAGCCGGGGCGGCGCCACCCCGGCGGACTGGCCCGGGGTGGTGGCGGCGGGGCTGGAAGCGCAGGCCCGGGGATCGGTCCGGGTGACCGGCCTGTGGTCGCACTTCGCCTGCGCCGACGTGCCGGGGCATCCGTCGATCACCGCCCAGCTGGCCAGCTTCGCCGACGCGATCGCGGTGGCCGAGAAGTCCGGCGTCACCCCGGAGGTCAGGCACATCGCCAACACCGCGGCCGCGCTGACCGTGCCGGAGTCCCGGTACGACTTGGCCCGCTTCGGCGGGGCCGTCTACGGCCTGTCCACCCTGCCCGGCGGCGCGCCGTCGTGGCTGCGCCCGGTGATGACGCTGCGCGCCCGGCTGGCCATGGTCAAGCGGGTGCCCGCGGGCACCGGCGTCTCCTACGGCCACCGGTACGTGACCGCCCGCGAGACCACCCTCGGCCTGGTGCCGCTCGGGTACGCCGACGGGGTGCCCCGCGGCGCGGCGGGCCTGCCGCTGGTCAGCGCGCGCGGCCGCCGCTGGCCGATCGCGGGCACGGTCTGCATGGACCAGTTCGTGGTCGACTTCGGCGACGAGCCGGCCGCGGTCGGGGACGAGGTGGTGCTGTTCGGCCCCGGCGACGACGGCGAGCCGACGGCACAGGAGTGGGGCGAGGCGCTGGGCACCATCTCCTATGACATAGCGACCGGTATCGGGGCCCGGGTCCCGCGTACCCATCCGGGTGGTGATCATTGATGGAACCGAACGGGCCGGGTTTCCCGCCCGCCGAACTGCGCATCGCCACCGACGGGGACATGCGCGACCTCGGCCGGCGCCTGGCGGCGCTGCTCCGCGCCGGGGACCTGGTGATCCTGGCCGGCCCGCTCGGCGCGGGCAAGACCACACTGGTGCAGGGCATCGGCGCCGGCCTTGGCGTGCGCGGTCCGGTCACCTCGCCGACGTTCGTGATTGCCCGGGTGCACCCGCCCATGACCGGCTCCGGACCGGCGCTGGTGCACGCGGACGCCTACCGGCTCGGCAGCTTCAGCGAGGTGGACGACCTGGACCTGGACACCGATGCGGGCAGCGCGGTCACCGTGGTGGAGTGGGGCACCGGCCTGGCCGAACCCCTCGCCGACGATCGCCTGGAGATCACGATCGAGCCCGATCAGGACGGTGATGTGCGGATGGTGCGGATAAATGGTCACGGCGCGAGATGGCATGGTGTGCTCACCGGCGCCGTAGATCGTCTATAGTTCCGCTGTACTGTTCCCAGTTCCGCGTATCGCGCCGTTACGTACCGTACCCCGAACCCGGAGGCGCGCCGTGCCCGAGCAGGAATTCCAGCCGCCGCGTCGGCTGGCCAGGCCCTACCGGCCTGACCGCGACGACGACGAGCCGCCGCCGTGGGCTAATCTGCCTCCGGTCGTTCCAGCGCGCTCGGGCCGCCCCCGGCGGACCTCGTCCACCGCGCGCACGACCAGG
>DAIOWL010000739.1:0-4076 GCA_036758545.1 Streptosporangiaceae bacterium
TACAGCCGGTCGTCGTCGGCGAACAGGACGACAAAGGCCATCCCGCAGGAACGCGCGAGCTCGGTCAGTTCCGTCAGCAGCCTGGCCGCCAGGCCACGGGACCGCTCGCTCTGCGTCACGCACAGGTCGACAACCCCGAACGTACGCAGCACGCTGTCGCCCACCCGGATGACGCGGAACTCGACGCCCATCTGCGCCGCCACGTCCCCGTGGCTCGTCATCGCGAGGTACCGGAAATGCGGAGGCAGCTTGAAATAGCTCCGGTCGGGATACCCGGGGAAGCATGTCTGCAGCAGCGATTGCAGCCGGCTGCTGACGTTCTCGCCGATCTCGGGCTCGGCGACACGGACGACCGTGATGACCTCGTCGTCCGCCTCCGCGCCGCCCACAACCGGACTCTAGCGCAGGCCAGCCCGGCCTACGGCTGGAGCCCCGGCTCATCGGGGGCGGACAGGCTCAGCACGGCGCCGGCCACCGCGGGCGACGCGCAGAACTTCGCCTCCAGCGCCCGCAGCCGGACCGCGACGTGTGACTCGGTGTCGTCACCGGTCAGGTCGACGTCACCGGTCACGAAGACCATCCGCGGCCCGACGACTTCCAGCCGCAGGTAGGTCACCCGGGCCACCTCCGGCATCTCCAGCAGCGCCCGGATAGCCGCCGAACGGACCCGGGGATCAGCCTCCTCGCCGACCAGGAACCGCCGGTTGCGGTTGATCAAGACGATCGCGACGACGCCAAGCAGCAGGCCGACGAGGATCGAGCCGACCGCGTCCGGCGTCGGAGAACCGGTCAGCTGATGGGCGCCCAGCCCGGCCGCCGCGATGACCAGGCCGACCAGGGCGGCGGAGTCCTCGGCGAACACCCCCCGCAGCGTGGGATCGGAGGTGGCCAGCACGTGCTCGATCAGATCCCGCTCAAACGGCTTGGCCTCGGATCTGGCCTGCCGGACCGACTGCAGGAACGAGATTCCCTCCAGGACAAAGGACAAGGCCAGGACGACATACCCGACGAGGAAGTGTTCGGCCGGTTCCGGATGGATGAGTTCCTGGATACCGTGCGTGACCGATACGGCCGCGCCGGCCACGAAGATCCCCAGCGCGGCGAATAGCGCCCATACGTAGGCTTCCCGGCCATGACCCAGCGGGTGAGCGCGGTCGGGCGGGCGGTGGGCCCGCCGGTTGGCGATCAGCAGGAAGATCTCGTTGCCGGAGTCGGCCCACGAATGCGCCGCCTCGGCCACCAGCGACGCCGACCCGGTCACCACGGCGGCGGCCGACTTCGCCACGGCGATCAGGACGTTGGCGCCGAGGGCCACCAGCACCGTCGTGAGGCTCTCCGACGTGTCGGCGGAACCCCGCAGCAACGGCACCGACGTGAACAGGTCTCGGGATCCGCGGGCAGCCCCCTCGGCCGCCGGTGCCGGAGCCTGCTCGCCGCCCTGCTCGCGCGCCATCACCCACTCATAACACAACCGGACGGCATCCGAACGGGCCGGGTGTCACGCACCGCCGTCGGCGGCCGGCCCTCCCGGCGAGGGCCGGCTCTCCGGCAGGCGCGCCACATCGGATACCGGTCCGAGGTGGGCGAGCTTGTCGGGATTGACTACGGCGTGCATCGTCTGGACCACGTCGGAGCCATGCCCGTTCGGCCCGGTGTCGAGCTCGATCACGCTGACCACCCGGCCTTCGGCGTCGTACAGCACGGCGCCCGGCTGGCCGTTGACCCAGGCCAGCCGGAGGGAAGCGCCGAGGACCCTGGCCCGCCGGAGCAGGCTGACGAGCATGCGCATGACGGGCTGCCGCCCGGCCAGCGGCTTCCCGATCGCCTGCGTCTTGCCGCCACCGTCCGCGTGCAGCACCACGTCGGGCGCGAGCATGCCGAGCAGCGCGTCCATGTCACCGCCCGCGGCGGCCTCGAAGAACCGGCGGGCGAGTTCTTCGCCTTCCGCCCGCCGCGCCGGGGACGGCACGGCGTCGCTGAGCGGCGCTCCGGCGGCGATGCGCTGCCGGGCGCGGGCGAAGATCTGCCGGCAGTTCACCTCGGTCTTGCCGGTGATCCTGGCCATGTCCGGGTAGCCGTACCCGAACACCTCGCGCAGCATGAACACGGCCCGCTCCACCGGCGACAGTTCCTCGAGCAGCACGAGGAACGCCATCGACAGCGAGTCGGCCAGCTCGGCGTGCTCGGCCGGCCCAGGTGGGCCCGTGGGCACGACGACCGGTTCGGGCAGCCAGTCCCCCACGTACGTCTCCCGCCGCACCCGCGCCGAACCCAGGTAGTTGATTCCCAGCCGCGTCACCGCCGTGGCCAGGTACGCCTTCGGATCGGCGATCTCGGTTCCCGCCTGGCGCGCCCGGGTCAGGCCGAGGAACGCGTCCTGCACGATGTCCTCGGCGTCACCCACGGACCCGGTCATCCCGTAGGCGATGGAGAACAGCAGCGGCCGGTAGGCGGCCGTCTCATCCGCTGACCCAGGCACGGAATCCCTCCCGCCAGCTCGCGTACCGCGGCTCCCAGCCGAGCTCTTTCCTGGCCTTCTCGTTCGAGTAACCGCGCGAGGTGGTCATCTGAGCCACCACGAACTCCCCGGCCAGCAGCCGCCCGAGCCAGGCCGGCACCCGCAGCGGCGGCTTGGCGCCCGCGACCCGGGCCAGGTACGGCAGCCACTCCGCGACCGGCGCCGGATCATCGTCCACCACGTTGTAGACGCCAGGCGCGCCCCGGTCGACCGCCGCGAGCGTCGCCGCGGCCGCGTCGGTGACCTCGACGAACGACCACACCCCCGTCCCGCCGCCGACCACCGGCACCTGCCGCTTGCGCAGCATCTCCAGCAGCACGTCCGAGGCGCCCGGCCCGTAGAAGGCGCCGTAGCGCAGCACGATGCCCTCCGGCACCTCCGCCGGCACGGCCTCCTCCACGTGCCTGATCGCCGCCGGGGCTTGCACGAACGACCGGATGGGCCGCCAGTCCGGCGGATCCTCTTCGGTCTTCAGCCCGCCGGCGGAACGCTTGTCCGGCCCGGCGCCCGCGTAGCCCTGGGCGATGACCCGGCGGGTCCCCGCCCGCGCCGCGGCGGCCAGCAGGTTGTCGGTCCCCCGGGTCCGCAGCTCGTTCGTGACCGCGAACAGCTTGTCGGGATTGCGCAGGCTCCGCATGCCCGCCAGCGCGGTCATCTCGTGCACGATCACCTCCGGCGCGGCGGCCAGCACCGCCGCGATCACCGCCTCGCGATCCAGCCCGTCGAGGACCACCGGCTCGGCGCCCGTCTCGCGCAACTGCGCGAGCTTGCCTTGTGTCCTCGTGGTGGCGGTGACCTCGTGCCCCGCCGCGACCAGCCCGGGAACGAGGTACCGTCCCAGTGCCCCGGTCGCTCCGGTGACGAAGACTCGCATGATCTTTTCCTTCCGCGTGATGCCTTTCCCTTGAAGACAAGGCAGCACCGGAAGCTGTGACATTTCCGCCCCGCGAGCCCGCCGCGACCGGGCCCCGTGATTGCCTCACATGCCTCACCAGAACCAGCAGTAACCATGTCCCATGCCGTCCCGGGTGAAGGGGCCCCCGCCCCCATGTGACGCCTTCGCTCGCGGGGTGAAGGGGCCCTTGCCCCCATCTAACGGGTGTAAGGGCCCCTTCACCCCGTCGCCCGGGCGCGCGCGAGCTCGGGGAATGCGCGTTAGGGGTACGTGCTGACTTCGATGAGGTTCTGGTCGGGGTCGCGGAAGTAGACGGACAGGATGGGGCCGGTGGCGCCGGTGCGTTCGACCGGGCCCTCCTCGACGGGGATGCCGTGCGCGGCGAGGTCCTCGATCACCTGCTCCAGCGGGCCGGCGGCGATCAGGCACAGGTCCGCGCTGCCCGGCGTCGGGCGGAGGGCCTTCGGCTCGAACTCGTGACCAGCCCGGTGCAGGTTGATCTTGCTGCGGCCGAAGGCCAGCGCGGTACGCCCGGCGCCGAACGTCACCGCCTCCATGCCCAGGACACGGGTGTAGAACGCCATCGTGGCGTCGATGTCGGCCACGGTCAGCACCAGGTGGTCGAGACGGTCGATTCGCACGGGCCCATCGTAGGCGCGAGGC
>DAIOWL010000740.1:0-1383 GCA_036758545.1 Streptosporangiaceae bacterium
GCGTCGGAAACTGCCGGGCCTCGCGCGATGGGCCCCCCAGGCGTAGCGCTCTCCCCGGATGCGGAGTTACCACGGCCGCATCCCGCCTACGCTCCGGACCACTGGTAGAGAATGCAATCAGGATTGCGGAAGTCTGGCGTCATGGTCTTTCCGGCCATGACCGAGACTCGCATCAGGATGGCATAATTCGACTGATCGGCAAAATTGTTCGCTAGGTACTCTTCGTTCCAGTCACGCAGCCGGGCATCGGTCAGACTGCGCACGGCCCCCAGCACCCCGCGGCTATGTATGCCATTGCATATCGTAAGGCTCCGGCTCGAATTAAATGGGTTCGGCCGGCGGACGATCAGGCCGACGTCCTCGATCAGGGTGCCATTCTTGTCCTCCCAGCGCGGCAGGAACCGTTCTTTCCTGCCGTCACGCTCGAGCACGAAGATCTCGCCCGTCTTGACCTCAGGATCCTCGATCTGCTGGACGGGCAGGCGGATCATCTGGGACAGCCGCTGGGTGATGTCATTCCAGCCGATTCCGCCGAGCAGGACCAGATGACCGGACAAGTCATCCGGATCCACCCGGGACGAGAGCTTGAAGAATACGTCCATCGCGGAATTCTCTGCGCGGATGTGACCATGCAGTTCAACCAGCGCATCCAGGTCGGCGTAGGACAGGAGTTCCGTGTGGTTGGGATCGGTGGGATTAGCGAGAGGGCCGGCTTCCTTTTCTGGCAACTCGGCGCAGATCAGCGTGACCGGGCCGACATCGGAGAATTTCCATGACCGCGTCACCGCGGTTTCATCTCTGACGGCAGGCCTCCTGGCCGCGTCGCGCAGCGCGAACAGTTCGGCTTCGAGAGCGGCGCACGCGTCCTGTTCGTCGCCTTTCAACTCGCCCAGCGACAGCAGCCGGGGCGGATCGGTCTCGACCGACCTGCGGGTGGCGAAGAAGCGCGCATACGCGGTCAGGCGACTGCGCGGAGGAAGCTTGGGAGAGCCGGTATTTTCCCATGACGACACGGTGGCGGGAGACACCTGTTCCTCGCTGCTGAGGGCCTTCGCCAGTGCCGCCTGGGTCAGTCCCGCCTCCGGCCAGTGTCCCTCGCGGAGGTCCCGCAGGCGCTGGGCAAGGGTGCCGGATTGCGCGAGCGACGGCATCGATCCTCCCATGAGCCCCATGTCACCCGTGAGACTGATGCGTCCGCGTGTGAGCAAAGCGCATTTCTCGCAGGAAGACATTACCAAATTTTGGGTTTCTACCGTATCTAACCCGATGTACCATCGAACTACAAATCAATACCAAGAGCTACGCTAACTCTACCTGATTTCAGTAGAGTTAGGTAGACACTAAAGAAAGTAGAGTCGCCCTACCTCCAAAGCTAGTCTAGGT
>DAIOWL010000740.1:1393-4074 GCA_036758545.1 Streptosporangiaceae bacterium
GACGCGGCCCCCAGGATCCTCTGCTGCCGCCGGATCGGCGGTACGGCACAGCCGCGGCAGGCAGCGAGGAACGGGATGATGACCAGGCCCGTCAGCCACGGCAGCGCACGAGGGCCGCCCAACGGGCAACGCCGGGCCGGCGTTGGGGCGTCGGCCCGGCGACCAACGATCACACATGCAGCAATGACCGTGATGCCTATTGATGCTACAACGTTGCAGCTCGCGCGTCAGCCGGCCCAGCACGGGAATTCCCGACCACGGGCGACGGCCGACGATCATGAAGCGCATCGCCAGGCGCGCTTCACGCCGCTAGCAAGCGATCACAGCGTCACCCATCGCGGTCCACATCGGCGGCGCCGGTTCACCGGTGCCACG
This sequence comes from Streptosporangiaceae bacterium, assembly GCA_036758545.1. Classification (GTDB taxonomy): domain Bacteria; phylum Actinomycetota; class Actinomycetes; order Streptosporangiales; family Streptosporangiaceae; genus Palsa-504. The sequence goes on from DAIOWL010000740.1 coordinate 1,769, forward strand.
CCGGACCTTTGACCGTGGTAACGACGAGGTGAAGACATGCTCGCACTTCACAGCGGTGCTACCGGAACAGGACACATCGAGGCAGTCATAGTCGTGATCGCGGTTCTCGCGATGATCTTCTGGCGTGACGTACTCAAGATCCTGCTCATGGTCGGCCTGCTTCTGGTCATCATCCTGATCGTCTCCGGCGGGGTGGTGATCATCGATGTTCTGCAGCACGTAATCAGGTAGCTGCGAAAATGCCGGCCAGCCTTGAACGCTGGCCGGCAACCGGGGCCTTCGTTCTCAGCCGGCCTGATCGTCCAGCCGGCGGATCATGCCGAGCTCGCCGAGGGCGGGGTTGGAGGGCAGCGGCTGGCGTTCGGCGGTGGCGGTGAACCCGCAGCGCTCGTACAGCAGGCGGGCGTGCTTGTTGGTCTCGGTCACCCACAGGTGGACGGTGCTGGCACCTTGCTGCCGGGCCCATTCGGCGATCGCGTCGATGACCGCCCTACCGACGCCGCGGCCCCGGGCCTGCGGCCGGATGAACATGCCGATCAGCTCGACGACCTCCGGCTCCGCCAGGTACCCGCCGCCCAGGCCGGCCGGGCAGACCTCGGGCAGGAACGCGATGAACGAGCCGTCGCGGCTGGCCCGCTCGCGCCACTCGTCCTCGCCGAAGGCGGCCTCCCTGGCGTGGGTCGAGGCGAAGGCGTCCGGCGCGTCGAGCAGCGCCTGCAGGCGGATCTCACGCAGCGCCTGCCAGTCGGTCGTCGTCGTCGCGCGCACCAGGACCATGCCTCATCGTCCCTTCGGTCGTGTCCGCCGCTCAACCTTTTTTCCGGCCTCGCGCCTCAGCCGTCGCTGTAGGCCCTGCTCAGCCAGTGCTCCGGTGTCAGCCTGATCATGACCTGGGAGCCGCCGGGGTTGGCCGACATGTAGGCGTCGCCACCCTCGATCCCGAGGTACCGGCGAGCCAGCTCGAGCCGTTCGGCGTCGGTGGCATCCTCCATGATGACCGGGCCCTCGACCGTGACGTACTTATAGGGCGGCCGCTCGTCCTGGGCGCACAGGCTGACCCGGCCCGCCGCCTCGATGGCCAGGGCCTTGCGGGTGCCGCGGCCGGTGCTCACGTTCACCGTGCCGCCCGGCTGGTAGGTGTACCAGACCGGGGCGGCCAGCGGGCCGCGGCCGTCCGGCGAGGCCACGCTGAGCACCCCGACGTGCAACCCGGCCAGGAACTCCTCGCGCTCGGCCCGGCTCATCGTCGCCGACATGCGATCCTCCTCAGGTGAAGCGGCGGGCGCTCGGGTAGTTCTGGCCGCCGTCCACCACGATGTTCGCGCCGGTGACCCAGGACGCCCGTTCGGACAGCAGGAACGCGACCACGTCGGCGACCTCCGGCAGCGAGCCGAGGCGGCCGAACGGGAACTGGCCGGCCAGGAAGGCGGCGAAGTCCTCCGGGTTGGCCCGCTGGAAGCTGTCCCAGCCGCCGCCGGGGAACATGATCGACCCGGGGCTGACGGCGTTTACCCGGATGCGATCCGGCGCGAGTTCCTGGGCGGCCGTCGCGGCCAGGTGGATCTCGGCCGCCTTGGCGGCCGCGTAGGCGGTCCGCGGGGCGGGCCGCATCCCGGTAACCGAGGAGATGATCACCACGGTGCCGCCGCCCGCGGCCTGCAGGTGCGGCCGCCCGGCCCGGATGAGCTCGACGGCGTGGCCCGCGTTGAGCGCGAACGTCGCGGTGAACTCGTCGTCGGCGGCGCTGGTGAGATTGCCCGTGCCGACCGTGCCGCCCGCGTTGGCCACCAGAAGATCCAGGCCGCCCAGCGCGTCGGCGATATCCGCAACGGCGCGCTGCAGCGCGGGAGTGTCGGTGACGTCGGCCGCCGCGGTGGCGACCGGAACCCCGCAGGGCTCCAGCCGCCCGGCGGCCTCGGCCAGGCCGGCTGCGTCCCTGGCGACGAGGCCCACGGCCGCGCCCTCGGCGGCGAGTGCCTCGGCCACCGCGAAGCCGATGCCCCGGCTGCCTCCGGTGATCAGCGCGCGACGGCCGCGAAGGCCCAGATCCATGGCTGGCTCCTATCGTCGGGGGTGGCGGGCGTCCCGTCAGGACTACCACAGGGCCGCGGGCCTACGCTGACGGGATGGCGGAGGCGGCGCGGACCGGCGATGGCTTCGCCATCGGGAACGACGAGCAGTATCGGCCGGCGGGGGTGGTGGGCGACCTGCGGGTTCCGGTGAGCGGCCCGGAGGGCAGCGGGCTGCTTGCTTGCCACGCCTCGGGACCGCTCGGCCGACCGCGGCGGGGGCCGGTCGTGATCGTG
>DAIOWL010000741.1:0-4068 GCA_036758545.1 Streptosporangiaceae bacterium
GCCGACGACGAGTTCGAGGCGTTCCTGTTCGAGCTGCTGGCCGAGGCGGCGGTCACCATCCCCGAGCTCGGCACCCAGCAGGCCGCGCTGCCCCCGGTCACCGTGCTCACCTCGAACCGGACCAGGGACCTGCACGACGCGCTCAAGCGCCGCTGCCTGTACCACTGGATCGCGTACCCGGACACCGCGCGGGTCGCGGAGATCGTCCGCCGCCGGGTGCCCGCATCGGGCGAGCGGCTGTCCGGCCAGATCGCGACCGCGGTCGGCCGGCTGCGCAGCCTGGACCTGACCAAGCCGCCCGGCATCTCCGAGGCGATCAGCTGGGCCTTCGCGGTGAGCGTGTTCGGCGCCGCCGAACTCGACGCGCCGGTCGCCGGGCAGACCCTTAGTACGGTCCTGAAATATCCGGAGGACGAAGAGAGCGTGCGCCGGGCCGGCCTGGCGTCGGTGGTCGGGCGCATTGACTGAAGCGGTAGTCGCGCCCGCTGAGCCCGACGTGGCCGCGATGGCCACCGGGTTCGGCATCGCCCTGCACGACGCGGGGCTGCCGGTCGGGCCGGACCGCTGCGAGCGGCTGGCCCGCGCGGTGACGATCATGGGCGCCACCACAGTGGCCGAACTGCGCGCCTGCGCGCTGGCCACGATGGTGTCCGATCCCGGCCAGATGCCCACCTTCGACCGGGTATTCGCCGCGGTGTTCGGCGGCCCGTCGCCGCTCCGCCACCTCAACCTGCCGAACGCGGCCCGCTCCTACGAGCGCCCAGAATCCGACGGCAGCCCCCAGCCCCAGGGCCGGTCCGAGGACAATCCGGGCGACCTGCCGTCCGGCCTGCGCGTCTCGGACGCCGTCCCGGCCGCGGCGGACAGCGACGAGCCGCTGGTCGAGGGGCCGGCCGTGCACCGGGTCGCGTCGGCCACCGAGCGGCTCAGCGGCCGCGACTTCACCGAGCTGTCCCCGGCCGAACTCCGCCAGCTGGTCACGCTCATGCGCGAGATGGCGCTGGCCATCCCGCCCCGCCGGACCCGCAGGTTCCGCACCGCCCGCGACGGCAAGCGGCCGGACCTGCGCCGGACGCTGCGGCTGGCCCGGCGCACCGGCGGCGAGGCGATCAGGTTCGCCCGCCGGGCGCCGCGGATCAAGCCGCGCCGGCTGGTGGTGCTGTGCGACATCTCCGGCTCGATGGAGCCCTACGCCCGCGCCCTGCTCATGCTGCTCTACGTGCTGAACGCCGGACAGCCGCGCAATGCGCAGAACCGGCCCGAGGTGTTCAGCTTCGCCACCCGGCTGACCCGGCTGACCCCCGCGCTCGCCGCGGCCAGCCCGGACACGATGCTGGCCAAGGCGGGCGAGGCGGCCCCCGACTGGTCCGGCGGGACCAGGATCGGCGCCGCGCTCAAGGAGTTCAACGACCACTACGGCAGCCGCGGCATGGCCCGTGGCGCCGTCGTCCTGATCATCTCGGACGGCTGGGAGACCGGCGACCCGGCCCTGCTCGGCGCGCAGATGGCCCGGCTGTCCCGGGTGGCGCACCGGATCGTGTGGGCCAACCCGCGCACCCAGTCGCCCCGCTACCGTCCCGAGGTCGGCGGCATGGCCGCCGCCTGGCCCTACTGCGACGCCGTGGTCAGCGCGCACAACCTGGACTCGCTCGACGACCTGCTGTCTGCTCTCCGGGCCCGTTAGCCCGAAATAAGCCGATGGCGCGCAAAGCGGGTGCGCGCCATCGGCTAGCTTAGGCCACGCTGACGTGAATCGTGTGATATCCGGTCGCGCCGTCGGGTGGAGCTTTGTGCTTGAGCTCGGTCTGGGTGTAGCCGCTCTTGTCGGTGGCCCGCACCTGCAGCATGTGCGTCCCGGGGGTGGCGTCCCAGACGTAGTACCACTGCCGCCAGGTGTCGATGGTGTCCTGCGCCGGCAGCCTGGCCTGGTGGAAGACGCCGTCGATGCCGACCTCGACGGCCTCGATGCCGGTGTGCTGGGCCCAGGCCACCCCGGCGATCGTCACCTGGCCCGCGGGCAGAGTGCTGAGCCGTTTCGGCACGTCGATGCGGGACTCGGTCTTGATCGGCGCCCGCTGCGACCAGGCCGGCTTCTGCTTGACCCAGAAGGCGCTGAACGCATCGAACGTGGTGAGCTCCATGTCCACCACCCACTTGGTCGCGGAGACGTATCCGTAGAGCCCCGGGACCACCACCCGCACCGGATAGCCGTGCGCCTGCGGCAGCACCTCGCCGTTCATGGCCACCGCGAGCATCGAGTGCCGGCCGTCCAGGACCGGGTCGGTGGCCACCCCGATGGTCATCCCCTTCACGTCGCGCATGACGATCTGGTCCGCACCCCGGTGCACGCCGGCCTTGCGGAGGATGGGCGCCAGCAGCGTGCCCTGCCACCGGGCGTTGCCGACGTAGTTGCCGCCCACCGACTCGGAGACGCAGGTCAAGGTGATGTCCCGGTCGATCATGGGCAGCCGGATGAGGTCGTCATAGGTGAGGGTCACCGGCCGGTCCACCATGCCGTGGATGCGCAGCTGCCAGTCGGCCGGGGAGACCTTGGGCAGCCTCAGCGAGGTGTCGATCCGGTAGAACCCCTTGACCGGCGTGTAGAACGGGGATATCCCGGCGATGCTGTCCAGCGTCTCGTCCGCCGGCAGCGGCGTCATCGGGTCGATCTTCAGCTGCGGGGGCGGTGCCGTGCTAGGGCTGGGAACGCTCGGGGCCAGGCCTACTGGCGGGGGAGTCCGGCGGAACTGCTTGCCAAGCAGGACCTCGCCGCCCACGCCGGCGGCGGCCGCGCCCACCGCGGTGACCCCGGCCGCGCGGAGGAACGTGCGCCGGTTGACGGGGCCTGTCATCGTGTCCTCCTCCGCGTGCCGCCGCGCCCGTGCCGGAGCGGCCCCTGGGCTAGCTGCGGCGCCGCCGCGCGGAACAGCCACAGCACCGCGGCCGCGCCGGCCAGGCCGCCGATGACCACGGGCGTGACGTCGGCCACGTGGCTGCCCGGCCTGGTGATCGTGACGAACGCGGCGAACAGGGTGAGCGCCGCCACCCCGGCCACGCCGGCCGCGGCGCCGCGCCGGGCCAGCGTCCCGATCACGACGGCGACGACGGCCACGGCGACGTACATGCCGAGCAGCAGCACGGTCCGGCCCTGCGCCCCGAACTGGTGGACCACGGCGTTGCGCAGCGCGGCCGGCGTCCGGCCGGCGAACACCGCGGCCATCGCGCCGACCGGCGAGATCGCCGACTCGAGCACCGCCGCGGCCAGGGTGGAGACGCCGAGCACGACGCCGGTGGCCAGGAGTCCGATGACCGCGCCGATCATCGGCCCGCGCCGCCACGCCTCCCGCCTGCGTGCCTGCTCGGCCCGCCAGCGTTCCGGGTAGACCCCCGCGTCCGGCGCGGTCAGCGCCGGGTCCTCGTAGCCCCAGTCGTAACCGTCCTGGCTGTAGCCGTCCTGGCTGTAGCCGTCCTGGCTGTAGCCGTCCTGGCTGTAGCCGTCCTCGCCGTAGACATCCTGGCCGTACCCGTCCTGGCGGTAAAGTTCCCGGCCGTCGAAGTCGTCTGCAGCCCCCGCGTATCCGCCGTAACCGTTCCTCACCGCGGGATAGGCCGCCGTGGCCATGGCCTGCTGAGCGCCGGTCTGGTACGACGGCCATCCCTCGGCCGGGGTCGCCGCCGGCCAGCGCTCCTGGCGGGGCGGCATCCGGTGGGACGGGTCGTAACTCATTGCTCTATCGCGGCTCATACCGGTACCTCCTCCGTGGCCGCTAGCTCCGTGGCCGCTGGCTCCACGACCGCTGGCTCCGTGACCGTTAGCTCTGCGGCCATGGGCTCGGCGGCCGGGGCCGCGCGCTTGGCCAGCTGGTTCCTGATCAGCCAGCCGGCCGCCACGACCACCAGCGGCACGCCGTAGGCGATGGCGTCCTGCAGCCGCGGCGGGATGTAATACCGGGCGCCCAGGGCCGGATAGGCCGCGTAGTACCCGCCCGCGGTGAACGCCAGCCATTCCGGCCTGCCGTCCAGGGCGACCAGCATGACCAGCAGCAGCGAGTACCACTGGTAGTGCGG
>DAIOWL010000742.1:0-4068 GCA_036758545.1 Streptosporangiaceae bacterium
GGCTGAAGCCCTGGCGGTTAGCCTCACGAGGTGACCGCTGTGAGCAACCGCATGCGGATCGCCTCGCGAGCCAACGTCCCGCCCTTCCACGTGATGGACCTGCTCGCCGCGGCGGGCCGCCGCCCGTACCTGATCCCGCGGGGCGGCGCCACCCGCCTGGGCGCGGTCGGCTACGCGCTGGCCGCGGCCGAACTCGGCGCTCAGCTGGGCGCCCAGCTTGACGGCGACGACGTCACGGTGGTGGTGCCGACCGGATCCGGCGGCACCCTGGCCGGGCTGATCGCGGGGCACCTTCTGCTCGGCCGCCCGTGGACGCTGCTCGGCTGCTCGGCCAGCCGCCCGCCGCAGGCGGCGCAGCGGCAGGTGCTGACGCTGGCGCGGGAGTGCCTGCGCCTGCTCGGTGCGGAGCAGGAACCGGGCCCGGCCGACGTCAGGGTGGTCGACGCCCGCGGCCCCGGTCACGGCCTGCCCTCGCCGGACGGCCTGGCCGCCGCCAAGCAGGCGATGAGGACGGAGGGACTCATGCTCGATCCGGTCTACACGGCCAAGGCCCTGGCCCAGGCACCAACAAGCGGGTCCGTGGTCTTCTGGCACACCGGCGGCGTACTCGACGCGGTCGCGGCCGCGCAGGAGGCCATCTCATGACGACAGTGAGCCGACCCGCCGCCGGCCCGCCCGCGGGCCCGGCCGCGCCCGAGCTCATCGCGGCCGGGTTCGAGCTGGAGAACGCCGACGCCGGCATCCTGCACCGCGGGATGAACCTGGCCGACATCGCGCACCTGCTCGACCTGAGCGCGACCGGGGTGATCCCGCCCGAGGCGGCCCGCAGCCTGCTCGCGCTGCTGCTGGCGACCATGGACATCCCGGCCGCCGAATTCCCCTACGACCCGGCCAACGGCGAGCCGTACAACTCGCGCGAGCGCTACTTCGTCAGCCAGGTCGGCGACGTGGCCGGCTGGCTGCACGCCGGGCGGCCGCGCCGGGAGGCGGTCCGGGTCGCCTTCCGGCTGCGCCTGCGCGACGACCTGACCGACCTGATCGAGGCGTCCGCCGAGCTCGCGGCCGAACTGGCCGCGCGGAGCCGCGAGCACGCCGAAACCCTGATGGCCGACCAGACCTACCTGCAGCACGCGCAGCCGTCCACGTTCGGCCACTACCTGCTGTCCTTCGCCTTCCCGGTGCTGCGCGGCGGGCAGCGGCTCAGCGAGGCGCTGGAGTGGACCGACGCCAGCCCGGGCGGGGCCGGCTGCGTGAACGGCAGCCGGCTGCTGTCCGACCGGGCGCAGGTCGCCGCCCTGCTCGGCTTCCGCAGCGTCGCCGAGCACACCAGGGACGCGATGTGGCAGGTCGACGGGCTGTTCGACATGGTCGGCGCGGCCGCCGGGCTGATGGTCACCCAGTCCAAGCTGGCCGAGGACCTGGAGATCTGGGCCAGCCAGGAGTTCGACTACGTGACGCTGGCCGACGGCTACAGCCGGGCCAGCGTGCTGATGCCGCAGAAGCGGAACCCGTACGCGCTGTCCATCCTCCGCGGCACCGCCGGATCCCTGATCGGGCGGCTGTCCGGGCTGCTCGCGGTGGCCAAGACCCCGTCCGCGCGCAGCGACAACCTGATCTTCGCCTACGGCGAGGTGCCCCGCGCGCTCGACCTCGCGCTGCGCGCCACCCGGCTGAGCACCGGCGTGGTCAGGACGCTCGAGGTGAACGCCGAACGGATGCGCGCCGCGCTCGACTCCGGCTTCTCTCAGGCCACGGACCTGGCCGAATACATCATGCAGAGCTGCGCCATCGACTACCGCAGCGCCTACCGGGTGGTCGGGCACGCGGTCAGGCAGGCCAGCGCGGCCGGACTGCGCGGCGCCGACATCGACGGCGCCATGCTCGACGCCGCGGCCGCCGAGGTCACCGGGCATCCGCTCGGCCTGGCCGGCCGCGACCTGTCCGCGGCCCTGGACCCGTGGCAGATCGTGGCCAGCCGGACCGCGCTCGGCGGCGCCGCGCCCGGCGAGGTCCGGCGGATGGCGGCCGAAGCCGATGCGGAGGCGAGCCGGCTCGCGGGCGAGGCCCGGCGCTGGCGGGACACCTACCGCGCCGCGGAGGACGCCCTGCTCGAATCCGCCAGGAAAGGAGCACAGCCGTGACCGAACCGCAGCTGACCCTCCCGGACCGCGTGGGCGTGGTCAACGTCGGCCTGTCCCTGTTCGCCGACGCGATCAGGGAGCAGGGGGCGCCGGTCATCTCGGTGGACTGGCGCGTGCCCGCGGGCGGCCAGCCGGACGCGGTCGCCGCCCTGGGCCGTCTCTACGGCATCCACGCCGAGCGGATCGAGGCCGCCAACGCCGAGGTGCTACGCCGCCTCGACGGGGGCACGCCGCTGCTCACCGGCATCACCACGGTGGCCGCGGCAGTACCCGGCCTGAGCGGCAGGACGCTGCTGCACTGCGGGCCCGCCATCGGCTACGCCGACGCCCCCGACCCGCTGCAGCGTTCGATGCGGGCGGCGGCCGTGGCCGAGGGCTGGGCGGACACCCTCGAGCAGGCCGACGGCTTGCTGGCCGCCGGCGAGATCGGGCTGGCCCCGGCCAACGAGCACGCCGTGGTGGTGCCGATGGCCACGGCGCTCGGGCCCGGCGCCCCGTTGTACGTGGTGGAGAACCAGGCCGGCGGCACCACCGGGTACGCACCGATCTCGCAGGGGCCGGGGGAGGTGGCCTGGTTCGGCGTGGCCAGCGAGGCCTCGGTCGCCCGGCTGGTCTTCCTGCGCGACGTGGCCGCCCCGGTGATCGGCCGCATCCTGGACCAGTCCGGCCCGCTGGACGTGCTCTCGCTGGCCGCGCAGGCGGTCGCGATGGGCGACGACGTCCACGTCCGCACCCAGGCCGCGACCAACCTGCTGATCCGCACCTGGCTGCCGCACCTGACCGAGCTGGGCGGCCCCGACGGCGTGGCGTTTGCCCGCTTCCTCTCGGCTAACCACCTGTTCTTCCTGACCATGGCGATGGCGGCCGCTAGGTCGCTGACCGAGTGGGCGGCCCAGGTGGCCGACGCGTCGATCGTGACGACGATGGCGCGTAACGGCACCACGTTCGGCATCAGGCTGCCCGGCTCGGACCGGTGGTTCACCGCCGACGCGCCCGAGGTCGGGCACGCGCTGTACTACCCGGGCCAGGGCGCCGAGACCAGCGCCAGGGACATCGGCGACAGCGCGGTCCTCGAGCTGTCCGGGCTCGGAGCGGCCGCGGCGGCCGGCTCGCCCGCGGTCGCCCAGCTGCTCGGCGGCGACCTGCGCGAGGCGGCCGGCCTGACGGCGCGGCTCGCCGCGGTATGCGCCGGGCGGTCCAGCCGGTTCAAGATCCCGGCGCTGGACAACGCGGGCACCCCGCTCGGGGTGGACGTCCGCAAGGTCGTAGAGCTGGGCATCACGCCCGCGGTCACCACCGGCATCCTGCACCTGTCGGCAGGCACCGGCCAGGTCGGCGCCGGCGTAGCCGAAGCCCCCCTATCCTGCTTCACCGCCGCCCTAACCGACCTAGACCACCGCCTGTCCGCCTAGCCCCAGCCCGACCACGCACCCCCATTTCACTCCAGCCCCACCCAACGCAAAGGCGCCAGCGAGCCACCAACGACAGCCGGCCGTCCACCCGCGGAACCCCGCTGGTCCCACCTTCCACAGCTGCATCCACGCCTGCCGTTTTTGATGAGGTGAAGGGGCCACTGTCCCCGATAGACGAGGTCAAGGGCCCCTTCACCCCAGAGGCCCGAGGCCGTCACGCCTCAGCCATCCCAAGCGCTAACACCCGTCACGGCAGCACCAGCCGCCCGGGCCTGCCGCGACCACGGCAATGTGACATTGCCGTGGTCAGGACCACCGCGATGTGACATCGCCGTGGTTATCCACAGCCGGGTGGCCCTAGCCCAGGGCGACTTCGATGGGCGGGGACAGCGCGATCGTGTTGGACACGTAGCACACCCGCAGGGCGGGCTCGAGCAGCCGCTCCACCTGCTCGGCCGGAGCGTCGCACGAAACGGTGAGCTGCAGCCGCCTGAACTTCGGGCCGTCGTAGGTGC
>DAIOWL010000743.1:0-4063 GCA_036758545.1 Streptosporangiaceae bacterium
TGATCGCGACCCGGCGGGCGGGGAACCGCCGCGGCGAAGCCTGGATGCTGACCGCGTCGCTGACGTCCACACCGCGCTCGGACAGTTCGGCGCGCGCGGCAACGATGTCGGGGACGACCAGATGCAGATCGCGTACGGAGCCCGGCGCCGCGTCGGTGATTCCCGTCCCGACCATGATCGAGCATGCCGAGCCCGTCGGCGTCATCTGAACCATGCGGAACTCCTCGCCCGCGCTGCGATCGAGGTCAACGTCGAAGCCGACCTTCTCGGTGTAGAACGTCTTCGCACGATCCACGTCTGACACTGGGATCACCACGAGTTCGAGCATCCAGTTCATTTCGCCTGCTCCCTGGGTTTTGCGTTCACTGGTAAAGCAGCGGCTGGTGCACGTTACGAGGCGCGCAAATGACCCAGTCTTCTGTCCTGAGGATTAACCGCTAAGAAGCGCAGGCTCACGGACTCGCCGCCGTACAACAGCACGTGTGCTGCGGCGATCCCATCGCCGAAGCAACCAGCCCTGGGCCGTCCGCCGCCTGGCAGACACGTCGGCAAGCTGCCCTGCCAACCTGGACTGCAATTCTCCGCGGCCGCATTCTCTTGCGCGCTCGGTAACCACACGGCATGACTAGATAATCTCGGCGTGCGCCGTCAAAGCGCCAGGCCATTTCCCGGCAGTTGACCGGCGATTCCGGGTGAATATCGCCTATAGCTAGCTATGCGGGTTCAGGAACTGACGCCAGCCGCCTGGCAGGGTGGTCTGGCCAACCTCGATCAGGTGCCCGTCGGGGTCACGGATGTAGCAGCGGATCTCGGTCTCGTGCTGTTTCGGTGGCGTGAGGAACTCGGCACCTCGCGCGCTCCACTCCGCATACACAGCGTGGATGTCTGAAACCCGGATGTTGAGGAAGCTGCTGGCCAGGTCCGGATTGTGCGGTGTGTCGAGCGTGACATCCGGCTTGTCGTCGGTGGGGCCGCCACCCACGTTGATGATGATCCAGCTGTTGGCGAGCGCCACGTACGTCGGCTCACCCGAGCGGATGGTCGTGCCGCCGAGCACCTCCGTATAGAAGCGCCGGGAGCGCTCGACGTCGTCGGAAACGATGAAGTGGGTCAGCGCGATCTCATATGCGGGCTGGCTGCCTTCAGGCATCTAGTACCTCCATGGTCCGGGTAGCGGTACGAGCTCCCGGCTGCACGCCGCTTCACTGGGTGAGCCGCCGGCCCTGGGCGGATCAAAAGCGTACAGGGCACTACCTGGTCCGGCGGCCGTGAGTTCCCTGCTGCTAGCGTGGCGTAGGTGCACAATGCATCGGATCGTGACGGAAGGACGCGGGCCCGGCTGGAGCAGCACTGGGGGGCTTCCGAGAGCGGGGACATCGAGACCGAGCACGCGATCTACGCCGAAGATGCGATCCTGGACTACCCCCAGTCTGGGGAGCGCTTCCGGGGCCGGTCAAAGATCCAGGCGCAGCGCGGCGGGCACCCGGCTGAACGCCACTTCACTGTCCTGCGGATCCGGGGCGGCGGCGACCTGTGGGTGAGCGAGTGCGTGATCACCTATGACGGCGTGCCCACCTACTCGGTGAGCGTCATGGAACTCACCGGCGATCTGGTCACGCACGAGACCCAGTACTTTGCCGACCCCTTCCCCGCGCCTGCATCGCGCGCGGCGCTAGCCGAGCCGATTCCTGGCCACGACCGGTGAGCCCATGCGCGGAACGACCTATGCCGCGTCCCACTGGCGGCAATGATTCATCTCCTGGCTACGGCGGGAATGTCATGACGCAGTCGACAGCGGCAGCATGCAGGTTGGGCATTCGAGGCTATGAGAGGCAGTCATCCGATGCGTCCTGATATCAGGCCTGGCGGTATCTTCCCTGATTATGCTCTCCCGGATCAATCCGGCACGGTGCGCAAGCTCAGCGAGCTCCAGGGCCGCGATCCGCTGATCCTCACCCTGGCGCGCGGCAACTACTGCCCCAAAGAGCACCAGCAGCACCTTGAACTGGCGGCCAACTACCCGAAGGTCGCGGTGGCCTATACCCAGATCGCCACGATCGCCACCGACGACCATCACACCCTGCAAGAATTCCGCGCGTCAGTGGGCGCCCAGTGGACCTTCCTGTCCGATCCCGGCCGGACCGTCCAGCAGGACCTCGACATCGCCGAGTACACCGACCCCGAGCACAACCCGATGATCCCGCACACGCTGGTGCTCAAGCCCGGGCTGGTCATCCACACCGTGTACAACGGCTACTGGTTCTGGGGCCGCCCGTCCTTCTACGACCTGTGGCAGGATCTGCGCGCCGCCACCAGCGAGATCCGCCCGGACTGGGACCTGAGCACCCCCGGGCTCCGCGAAGCATGGGACGCCGGCGACTACTCGCGTTTCCACGGCTGGGACCAGCGCTCCCCGGGGTCAATGCCGACCTCGTATGTCGGGCCGAGCCAGGGTTGAACGCGATGCGCACACCGGTGTGCGAGTTGCTCGGCCTCGAACAGCCGATCGTCCTGGCGCCCATGGTCGCGGTTCCCCAGTTGGCTGCGGCGGTCTCGAATGCCGGCGCGCTCGGCATGCTGACGCTGACGTGGTCGCAAGACGCCGGGGCCGTGGTCCGGGAGACGGCGGCGCTGACCGCGCGGCCGTTCGGCGGCAACCTCGTTCTCACCGAAGATCATCACCATCGCCTCGAGGCGGCCCTCGAGGCTGGGTTGCGGATCGTGTCGTTTTTCTGGGGTGACCCCAGCGGCTACGTACAGCAGGTCCACGACGCCGGGGGGATTGTCCTGCACACGGTCGGCACGGCCGAGGAAGCACGTCGGGCCGTCGCGTCCGGCGCGGACGTGATCGTCGCGCAGGGCTGGGAGGCCGGCGGGCATGTATGGGGTACCGTCGCGACCCTTCCGCTGGTACCCGCCGTGGTGGACGCGGTTGACCCGGTGCCGGTGATCGCGGCCGGCGGGATCGGTGACGCCCGCGGCGTCGCCGCGGTGCTCGCCCTGGGCGCCCAGGCCGCGTGGGTGGGCACGCGGTTCCTGCTGGCCGAGGAGATGCCGGTCCACGAGGACTACCGGCGCCGCCTGATAGCGGCGGCCGAGACCGATTCGCAGCGGTACGCCGACCTGTACTCGGTCGGGTGGCCCGACGCTCCCCACCGGGCGCTGCGCAACTCAACCGCCGACGCGTGGCAGGCCGCGGGCCGCCCGCCGCTCGCGCAGCGGCCAGGAGCGGGCGACGTGATCGCGCACTTCGCTTCCGGCGAGTCCATCGTCCGGTACGAGCCGGCGCCGCCGATGGCCGGGACGACCGGTGAGATCGAGGCGCTCTCGATGTGGGCCGGACAGAGCGTCGCGCTCGCGAAGCAGTCACAGTCAGCCGCGGACATCGTGACCGAGCTCACCTCCCGCCTGTAACGCCGGGCCGGAGACGCTCGCACCGCGCCCGCCGGCGCGCCTACGCCCCAAGGACGCGCCTACGCCCCAAGGAGATGCGACATGCCGAGCCAGGCCATGCAGGACGTGATCGACGGTCTCAGGGAACAGCAGAAGGCAAGTGCCAGCCAGGCCCCGCCGACGCTCGAAGAGCGCCGCGCCGCCTTCGCTCCCGCGGGCCGCATTCATCCAGTGCCTGACGACGTGGTAGTGACGGAGGTGACCGCGGGCGGGGTGCCGGCCCACTGGCTGGCCGCCCCGGGAGCGGACGTCGGCCGGGTGCTGCTGTTCCTGCACGGAGGAGGCTTCCAGATGGGGTCGCTCCGCAGTGACGGGGAGCTGGCCGCCCGGCTGGGCCGGGCCGGCGGGATGCGGGTGCTGTTCCCCGAGTACCGGCTGGCCCCCGAGGATCCCTTTCCCGCCGCCATCGACGACGCCCTGACCGCCTGGCACTGGCTCCGCACCGACCAGGATCTGCCCGCAGCATCGATGGCGGTGGTCGGCGATTCGGCCGGAGGAGGGCTCGCCGTCGCCTTGCTCGTGGCCCTCCGCGACGCCGGACAGTCCCTGCCCGCAGCCGCGGTCCTGATGTCCCCGACGGTGGACCTGACCAGCTCGGGAGCCTCGATGA
>DAIOWL010000744.1:0-4062 GCA_036758545.1 Streptosporangiaceae bacterium
CGGGACCCGGGCCAGCGCGGACGGGCTGTGCAGCAGCCCGGTCAGGTCGAGCCGGATCCCGCTGCTGACGAAGAACACCGGCACCAGGAAGCCGTAGCCGATCGCGTCGAGCTTGGTGCGGAAGTTCGGGTGCGAGGAGGAGTCGCGGTCCACCAGGCCGACGATGGCACCGGCCAGGAAGGCGCCCAGGATGGATTCCAGGCCGAACCGCTCGGCCAGCACGGTGAACGCCACGAGCAGCAGGACGGCGAAGCGGACGCGGATCTCGGCGGTGGTGTCCTGCAGCCGGACGAGCACCTGGCCCAGCCGCCTGGACCGGGCCGCGCCGGAGACCGCGATGCCGGTGACGGCGACCAGCCCGGCGAACACGCCGAGCACGACGACCCTGGTGCCGGTACTTCCGCTGGAGGAAGAGAAGAACAGGGACAGCAGCACGATCGCCGCGAAATCGGCGATGCTCGCCGCGGCCAGGGCGGTCTGCCCCACCTCGCTGTGCACCTGGCCGGCGTCCTTGAGTACCGGGACGACCAGGCCGAGCGAGGTGGCCGACAGCGTGATCGCCAGCAGCAGCGGCTCCGACACCCAGCCGACCGCAGCGAACGACGCGCCCGCGCCATAGCCCAGCACCAGCGTGACCAGGTAGCCGAGCACGGCGAAGCGGAGCAGGCGGCCGCGCAGCTGGTGGACGTCGATCTCCAGGCCGGCCAGGAAGAGCAGGAACGCCAGGCCGAACAGGGCCAGGATCTGCACCGGCAGGTCCACCCGTACCCAGCCGAACCCGGAGGGGCCGATGATGATCCCGCCGATGATCTCCAGGACGACGGCGGGGACACGCAGCCGCGGGGCGAAGCCGACCGTCAGCGGGGCCAGGACGGCGACCGCCGCGACCACGAGCAGGTTGGTGAACGACACGTCAGGCATGAGTGGTCACCGGTTCCGGCCGCGCCCCGCGCAGTCTGGCGTGGGAAATGACGAGCAGGAATTCGCCGAGGTGGTCGCGGGCGGCGTCGGCCAGCCGGAGGTTCTCCACGACGACCACGCCGTGGCGGACGTTGAGCCGCTGCGGGACGCGAACGGCACGTCCGGGCTCTCCGGCGGGTACGGACCGTAGCTCCAGGTGTCGCAGCCGGTCAGCGCGACCCGGTGATCGGCGAGCCGGCCGGGCATCGCGTCCTCGAGGGCCGTGGGGTGTGTTCGCAGTGCCATGCCAGTTGTGTCCCGCCATCTCGCGGAACGTTTCACCGCGGGACGTTTCACCGGAGTGCCACAGTGGGGTGGTGGCGGGATTCGGGCTGGTGCGGAGGTCTCCTGGGCTGGCGGGGCTGCTGGCGGCTCAGACGATCAGCCCGCTCGGCGACGCGATGGCGATGACGGCTCTGATCCTGCACGTGCAGCGAACCACGGGCAGCGGGGCGGCGGTCGGGCTGCTGCTGTTCGCGCAGTCGATCCCGCCGCTGGCCGCGCCGCTGGCGGGTGTGATCGCGGACCGGTTCAGTCCCGGCCGGCTGCTCAGCGTCGGCTGCCTGGCCCAGGCGGCCCTGGCCGGGCTCCTGGCGCTGCTGCTGCCGCCGCTGGGAGCTCTGCTCGTGGTGGTCTTCCTCCTGGCCCTGGTCGACACGCCGCTGTCGGCGGCGGTCGGCCGGTGCATCCCGGCCGTGGTGGCCGATGACGATCTCGTCGCGGCCAACGCCCTGCGAAGCGCGGTGGGGGAACTGGGGACGGTGCTAGGCCCGCCACTGGCCGGGTTGCTGTTCGCCGTATCCGGGACCCGGCTCGTGCTCGGCCTGGATGCCCTGACGTTTCTCGCCGTGATCCCGCTGGCCCTGCGGCTGCCGGCGCTGGAACGCGACACTGACGGCGGGTCTCGTCCCTCGTTCCTCCGCGACGCCCGCGACGGGCTCGCGTTCATCTGGCGCACGCCATATGTCCTGGCCGTCGCCGTCGGCTTCTGGGTCGTCGTGCTCTTCTCCGCGCCTGACGACCTCATCCTCCCCTTCCTGGCCACTGTGACCTTCAGGGCCGGCCCGGTCGCGGTCGGGGTGCTGCTCGCCGCGGCGGCAGCGGGCCTGCTGGCCGGCCTGCCGCTCGTCCGCCCCGCTGGCCGGCGGCTGGGGGTGACCGGGGCCATCGTGGCCGGGTTCGCCGTCATGGCCACCGGTAACCTGCTGACCGCGGCGGCGCCCTGGCTGGCGGCCGCCTTCGCCGCCCAGGTGCTGCGCGGTCTCGCGATCCCACTGGCCGACAGCCATGTGACGACGTACCTTCAGCGCACCACGCCGCCGGCGATGCTCGGCCGGGTGCTGGCCAACGTCTACGGCGGGGTGGGCGTGGCCGCGGCCGCCGGCTACCTCCTCGGCGGCCCGGTGCTCGATGCCACTTCCCCGCGCACGGCCTTCGTGATCGTCGGCTGCGGCGGCCTGGCCGGCGCGGCCGTCACCGCCCTACTGCTCGCACGGCGTTCTAAGGCTGAGGAGGCGGGGCCAGGATAGTGATCTGGTGCCGGGCGGCGGCCTCGGCCAGCGCGGCGAAGTCCGGCGGCCCGGCGGGCGGCGGCGGCAGGGTGAGGGCCTGCGCGGGCTCGCCGACCTCGGCGGCGAACCGCTCGAACCCGGCCGGTGAGTGCAGGGTGAGGAAGCGCGCGGTCGCGGAGGTGACGACGTAGGCGTGGCGAAGGCGGCGGGGCAGCACCGCGACGGTGCCAGGCCCGGCGGTGTGCTCATCCTCGCCGACGAATACCCGTAGTTCGCCGTCGAGCACGAAGAAAGTCTCGTCGTCCCGGTCGTGGACGTGGACCGGGCTGGCGTTGCCGCGCGAGGCGAGGTGGTCGGCCAGGGCGAAGGCCCCGCCGGTCTGCCCGCCGCTGATCCGCACCTGGGACAGGGCGCCCAGGAACCAGATGGCCGCCTGGGCGTCAGGATCGGAGATAATGCTGCCTGGCACGGGGACAATCGATTCGGTCATCGCGGGCTCCTTCCCGGGTCGGCTCCATTCCTCGTACGTGAGCCGCTGCTGCTTTGTCCCGGGATTTGCCCGTCCGTAACGCCATCTCACCGTGACGGACTCTCTAGGTGTCAGGTCACCTCGTTGCGGGAGAGGTCATGGAAGAAGTACGCCCGGCTTCATGGACCGCCGTACGCGTGGCCCGCCCCGCGCGAGACCTCACTCGATCCGCGCGGTTTTACCGCGACCTGATCGGTCTGCCCCTTCTCGGCGGCTTCGAGAACCACGATGGCTACAACGGCGTATTCTTCGCCCTCCCTGGGGGAGCCGAACTGGAACTGACGGCCGGGCCAGCCCAGCCCGCACTATCCACCGACGAGGATCTCCTGGTTCTGTACGTCCAGACCCGCGGCGAGGCGGAAGCCATCGGCGCACGCCTGACCGCCGCGAGTGTCACCGGAATCCCGAACAGGAATCCGTACTGGAACCGATCTGGCCTGACGTTCCTGGATCCCGACGGTTACCGGATCGTCATCGCAGTGGCTACACCCTCCGGGTGACGCCGCCACCGTTCCGTACCCGGGGTCAGCCGAGCAGCTTCAGCAGGTGGATATCATCGTGGCCGTGCGGATAGCCCGGCGTGCGTCCGCATTCGGCGTAGCCGAGCCGGGCGTAGAAACCCGGCGCCTGGAAGGAGTGGGTGTTCAGGGCCACCCGGTCGCAGCCGCGGCGCCGGATCTCGGCCTCGGCCGCGGCCAGGAGCCCGGCCCCCAGGCCACTGCCACGCTGGTTGTCTCGCACCCAGAGCAGGTCGATGTAACCGCACCCGCCCCACGTCCAGCCGTAGAGTCCCGCGCGCAGGTCGCCGTCGTCCCCGCGAACGGCCACGCTCAGCATGCGGCCGTCATGGTAGCCGGTGGCGGCGGCGTTGAAGGCATTGATCTCCTCGTCGAGGCGGTCCCGGAGACCAGCGTCGGCGTCGCCGACAGCGAACCTGACCTCATTCATCGCCGGTCTCCCTCCGGGGGACATACTCGAGGATCCGGCCGAGATCGCGGAAGCCGACGGCGGCGTACACGCGCTCGGCCATCGGGGTCGACTGCAGGCTGGCGGTCCGGCAGC
>DAIOWL010000745.1:0-4058 GCA_036758545.1 Streptosporangiaceae bacterium
CCCGGTTGACCTTGGCCGAGGCGTTCCGCAGCGAGGGGCCGACATCATCGACCTCCACCTCATACACGGTCCGCTTCTCGCCCTCCTTGGTCTCATACGACCGCTGCCGCAACCGCCCCGACACGATCACCCGCATCCCCCGCGTCAGCGACTCGGCCACGTTCTCCGCCGCCTGCCGCCACACATTGCAGGTCAGGAACAAACTGTCCCCGTCCTTCCACTCACCCGTGGAGTTATCGCGGAACCTGGGCGTCGACGCCACCCGGAACCGGGCCACGGGCTGGCCGGCCGGGGTAAAACGCAGTTCCGGATCATCGACGAGGTTGCCCGCGATCGTGATCTGGGTATCGCCTGCTGCCATGGGGGCACTCCAGCTCGCTAACGGATTCTGCTGGTGAAGGAAGAGGTCAGGGTCAGTGGTTCTCGGGCCGCGTGACCTTGGTACGCAGGATGGTCTCGTTCAGGTTGAGCTGGCGGTCGAGCTCGAGCACGACGCCCGGCTCCGCCGTCAGGTCCACCACCGCGTAGAAGCCTTCCGACTTCTTCTCGATCTGGTAGGCCAGACGGCGCTTGCCCCAGATGTCGACCTTCTCGACCTTGCCGCCACCGCCGGTCACGACCTTGAGGAACTGGTCAAGTGACGGCTGGACGGTCTTCTCCTCGAGGTTGGGGTCGAGGATGATCATTAGTTCGTAGTGGCGCATGGGCGTCCTGAGTCCTCCTCTGGACTGGTGCGGCCACGGTCCTTCCGTGGCAGGAGGTGTCGCGGTCACGAGCCGGCGCAGGTAAACAGCCGGGTTGTCCGCAGCCCGGTCAGTTTACCCAACATCGCAGGCACGCGGTAACCATCTCGCTGAGGCGGACGGGAAACCTGTGGATTCCTGACTCCGGCTGGTGGGAAGACTTTCCGGTGAAAACTCCTGGAGGTGGTCACCGTGGCAGACACCGTCGAATCCGGTCGGCGCCACAGCATCCTGAACTCGGACGGGCAGCCGCACCCGGTCCAGAACATCCTGACCATCATCACTCTGGTGCTCGGCCTGGTGTCCTTCGCCCTCGGCATGGTGATCAGGAACGCCCACACTGGCGCTGCAGTGATCGTCATCGCGACCGCCACCGGGCTGGTCTCGTGCCTGGTCGGGTTGTACGTGCAGATGATCTCGGCCACCCGCGAGCAGCGGGTCCTGATCGTCACCGGCATCATCGCCGGGTTCGTCGGGCTGGCCCTCGGCCTGTCGAAGGGCGGCTTCGTCCCCTGACCGCCGGCAGCAGCACCCCGCCCCGGGCCCAGTCATCAGGCCCAGTCACTAGGCACTGTCACTAGGCTTGGGGAGCATGGTGCGTATCGGAGCCCACTTCCACGTTGACCACCCGCTAGACGAGGCGATCGCCCGCGGCGCGGACGCGGCCCAGTTCTTCCTCGGCGACCCGCAGGGGTGGAAGGGCCCGGTGATACCCGGCGGCGATCCGGCCGCCGTCCGGGACGCCTTCGCCGCGGCGGGCGTCGACATCTACATCCACGCGCCGTACATCATCAACGTCGCGACCAGCAATAACCGGATCAGGATCCCGAGCAGGAAGATCCTCGACCAGCAGCTCAAGGCGGCCGCGTCGGTCGGGGCCAAGGGCCTGATCGTGCACGGCGGCCACGTCACCGCGGGAGTGGCGGCCGAGGACGGCCTGGAGAACTGGCGCAAGGCGGTGGAGCGGATCGAGCGACCGCTGCCGATGCTGATCGAGAACACGGCGGGCGGCGACGGCGCCATGGCCCGGTCGCTCGACGCGATCGGCAGGCTGTGGGACGCGGTAACCGAAGCGGCCGCCAGGGGAGGCTCCAGTGACGGCGCCAACCTGGGCTTCTGCCTGGACACCTGCCACGCCAACTCGGCCGGCATCGACCTCGCCGACGCGGCCGACCGGATCAAGGCCATCACCGGCCGGATCGACCTGGTGCACTGCAACAACTCGCGGGATGAGTTCGGCTCGGGCCGGGACAGGCACGCCAACATCGGCACCGGGACCATCGATCCCGCCCTGCTGCTCGGCGTGGTCCGCGCCGCGGGCGCGCCGGTCATCTGCGAGACCCCCGACGAGAACGGCGGCCTGGCCGCCGACATCAGCTGGCTGAAGCAGCACCTGGACGGCTAGCCCTTAGCCTGGCTAGCCCTCAGTCTGGCTAGCACGGGCCCGGTCGATGCTGAGCCCCCGGCCGCCGGGGTTGAACCTGAGCCTGAACCGGTCCTCGGCGTGGTCGAGCACGCCGCCGGCCGGATCGTCGGTGCCGAGGGCACGCACCACGTCCCGTTCGGGATCAATGATGTCCCGCACCACGTAGGCGGCGAGCAGGCCTACGGTGAGGAACCTGGCCGCCAGGGTGGCGAAATACCATCCGCTGCTGATGCCCTGGTAGCCGGTCACCTGGTAGCCCTGGGCGGAGTAGATGAAGATGAGGTAGCCCCAGATGCCGAAGAAGTACGCCACCTCGGCCGCCTGCCACAGCAGGTAGGGCCACAGCCGGGGGCGGGCCAGCACGGCCAGCGGCACCAGCCAGACGACGTACTGCGGCGACCAGACCTTGTTCGTCATCAGGAACGCGGCCAGCACCAGGAAGCACAGCTGCGGCAGCCGCGGGCGGCGCGGCGCGGCCAGCGCGAGCACGGCGATCGCGGCGCAGGCGACGGCGAAGAACACCTCCGTCAGCTTGTTCAGCGCGCTGAGCTGCGGGTTACCAAGCACCGGCACGTTGAAGTGCTCGAACATGTACCAGACCGAACCCCAGTCGGCCCCCCGGTCCTTGCTGAACACGTAGAAACGCGCCCAGCCGGACGGCGCGGCGATCAGCACCGGCAGGTCGACGACCAGCCATGCGATCGCCGCGGCGGCCAGCGTCCGCGCGAACTCGCGCATCCGGCCGGCCCGCAGGCACAGCAGCAGCAGCGGTCCGAAGACCACCAGGGGATAGAACTTCGTCGCGACGGCGAGGCCGAGCAGGACGCCGGCCCAGACGCCACGGCGGGCCGCCCAGGCGGCGATGCCCAGCGCGGTAAACGCGAGCGCGATCAGGTCCCAGTTGACGAAGGCAGACAGGATCAGCGCCGGGGACAGCGCTACCATCAGCGCCTGCGCCCGCCGATCTGAACCCCTGGGTCCGGCCGCCCGCGCCGTCGCCAGCACGCCCGCCACTGCGCAGACCGCGAGCAGCGCCACGGTGACGTCGAAGAACTCACGGCCCCTGACGGCGTCGCTGACGTTCCGCACCAGCCAGGCCGCGGCCTGCATGGCCCCGCCGATCAGCACCGGGTACTCGACCGGGTGGCCGGTGTAGGGCACCTTTCCCGCGGACAGCCCCTCGCCGTAGTACAGCGGGTAGATGTCGGTGTAGCAGGCGCGCTGGAACTGGCTGGCGTAGGAGCTCCAGGCACCGGCGCGGCACGGGGACTTCTCCGCGAACGCGAGCACCATGCCGAGCATGGACGCGGCCACCAGCACACCGGTGCTGCCGAGAACGGCGGCCAGGCCGACGGGGCTGGCGGGGCGCCCGGCCCCGCCGCCGAATCGCGTATCCGCCGACTCCGGGACGTCCACCCCCATATCTAACCGTGTTTCCCTGTCAGCTCGCCTCCGGGGCCTTCAGCGCGCCTTCCTGGTCCGCTGCAGCCGACGGAGCCGCAGCCGACGGCGGGCCCACAGAGGCAGGCCGGTCACGACGAGGCCCACGCCCCCGGTCACCGGGCCGCCACCGTTCACACCTCCGCCGCCGTTGCCGCCACCTAGACCGCCGCCCCCATTGCCGCCGCCCAGACCGCCGCCACCGCCGCCGCCCGTCGTACAGGTTACGATCCGCGGGTCACAGGAGAAGGTGGGCCAGGGGGTGGGGTTCCCGCCCTGGTCGCCGCCCTGGCCGCCGTGCCTGCCGTGGTCGTGCTTCTTGGGCTTCGTGACGACGTTGCGCAGGTTCGGCGGTACCTGGTTCCAGGTCTGGCCGGTGAAGACCGGGGTGGGGAACGGCTCGATCCCGAGCGGGACGAACATGTCCTCGGCGTAGGTGTGCCAGATCG
>DAIOWL010000746.1:0-4051 GCA_036758545.1 Streptosporangiaceae bacterium
TAACTTAACTCAGGCCGCCCGGCAGCTCCGAGGACGGTGCGCTGGCCACCGTCCCCTGTTCCGCCCCTATTCCGTCAGACGCCGATCAGCAACTGCCAAACGACGCGAATTAATACACATTGAAATCCCAGCTCAGCGGCATGATCGCAAGTACGGGCAACACCGCCAAAAGTTCGAGCTGCAATCCGACGTGACTACCATCTCAAACCCGGGCGGCGCTGCGTGCCAGCCGCAAGCCTTTATCAGACGCTCTCAGCAGGCTCAGCTCAGAAGCCGACCTTCAATTCGCCGGCGCCGTCGTGGTTCCTGCTATTGGGGAACAGCGAGCTCAGGTCAACGTCTGCGTGGACATGGCACGTGACGTTGACATCGCCGTGCTCCTTACAGTGCACGCTCACCCGCTGGCCCACTGTCTGGAACGGTCCCAGGGCCGATCGGCTGTCTAGGTACTTAATGATCAGCTGGCCGTTCTTGCTCTGGTCTCCACCCGCGATGACGTTCCCCTCGTTGTCGGTGCACTCCAAGCCCGGGTCGGTCGGAGCGATGAGGCGAGCAACCTTCTTGGCGTTCTCGGCGGCGTCAGGGTCACCAGGGTCCGGATCACCGCCGGGACGGGGCTCGATCTGCAGATGAAGCCGGAGGTTGATCAGGCGCTGGACCCCGGCCGCCGCGCTTAGGCCATTTTGTACGACCACCTCGCCCTCCGCGTCCTCTCCCCGGGAGAGCTTTCCGTCGAACTCCTCAACGGTCGTGAGCACTTCGTTGTTCAGGTAGTCAGCGACCGCCCGCGGAATGTCGATCAACTGAATGGACATGAGAGTAGTCCTTTCCGGCACGTAGAGATGTCCGTCGTCCCGCCGGGTGCAGGAAGCAGCACCGGCTGCGCCTCACCATGGCCGGTTCGGCGGCTTATGTCCTTCCGGAGGCGGCTAGCTGGCCGTAGATACATGCTGTCGCTGGCTGTTCGTCGTCTCGTCGGGGGTGGGACAGCGCCTTGTGCGGGTGCAGCCAAGGTAAGCCCAGAACCCGCCAGGAGGCCTTGAGTGGGGGGTGACCAGGGCGGAACGCAGCCTGCAGCCGGGAGACGTCGGCGGCCACACCCAGCGAGGTGTAAACCTCCACGGCAGCGGTGAACGCGACCCGCGCCCGGGTCCGGTCGCCTGCGGCGACGAAGCGCCCAGCGGCCGCCTCGAGCGCCTTCGCCTTCATCAGCGTGTGCGTGCCGAGAATCCCGTCCACCGGCTCTGATCTGCAGGATTGCTCTTCCAGTCGTCCGGCTAGTCCCTCGGGAGGGTGTGCCATGGACGTCTATCTATCCTCACGGGCGCCCGGCCGGACCGGAAGGCACCGGTGCTTGCGCCGGATGACATGCAGACGCCTGGGGCCCGGGTGGCGTCGGTGCCATCCGGGCCCCGGGCTGCCCGCTCCCGGGCGTCAGGCCCTGGGCTGGCCGCTCCGGGCGGCGACCTCGGCGCTGCGCGGCTCGAGGGTCCGGGCCGGCAGCTGGGACGCGCGCACGCCGAGGGCGACCGTGCGCACCAGGATCATAGTGATGGCCATGAAGATCAGCCCGTCGGTGAGGGCCGCGACGCTGACCTGGTGTGCGATGCCCCAGCTCACCAGGGGGGCGGTGAACCAGTGCACGGAGCCGTAGGAGAAGGCCGCGCGGGCGCCGATGATGGCGGTCCAGAAGATCGCGTACGGCAGCCCGGCCCGGCTGACCGGCTTGCCGGTCGTCGGACTCCGGTAGACGCCCATCAGGGCGTTGGCGGCCAGTCCGCACAGCAGGCCGGCGGCGACGCCCGCGATTTCCACTGCCAGGGCCATCCCGTGGGTGGCCGGCCTGGCGACAAAGAACGGGATGATCACCGCGGCGGCGATCACGGGACGCAGCAGCCGTATCTTGCTGATCTTGCGCGCGGGGCCGAGGTCGGTGGCCAGCACGGTGGCGAGCACGACCCCGTTGACGATCATTGCTTCGGTCAGTTCGGAAAGCATTTCGCGCTCCTTCGATGGGTTTCGTTAGCGACTTCATATTCGCCAATTGCGCTGGTGAGCGCGTCGGAGCACGGGCTGGGACCTGGCATGAGAATGACGGCGCGGCCTGGTACCAGGCGGTACCAGGCCACGCCCTGGCGGGTCAGCCCGGGCTTCAGCCCGGGGGCTGACGTGCCGCTGCCGTGCCCCGGCCGATACTGGAGGCATGCTGCGCACGGTCAACGGGCTGGCCCGCGCCCTCGGCTTCGTATGGCTCGGCCTGCTGGCGTTCCTCATCGCTCCGCCGAGCGCGCCGTCCGCCATGCCGGTTCAGATCGCGTGCTACGCCGTGCTTGGCCTGGCCCTGCTGGCATGGACCGTGCTGGAGGCGTCCCCCGCCGCTGCGGCGCGATATCCCGCTTGGGCGCTGCCCGTGGCCCGCGGGGTGATCGCCTTCGCCTCGGGGTTCGCGGCCGGCGCCGGCGGCGGCGGCTCGGCCATGGTGGTCTTCGCGTTCGTGGCGGCGATGGGCGCGGGCATTAACAGCGACCTCGCGGGAGGGGTGGCCGTGACCGCGGCGGGCATACTCGCGATCGAGGTCAGCGGGCTGGCTTTCGGCCAGAGCTACGGCACGCTGCTCGGGCTCCCTGCGATCGTGCTCGCCGGCCTGGTGATCGGGCGCAACTGGGGCGGGTACCGGGTCCAGGCGGAGCAGGCGGCGGCGCTACTGGCCCAGCGCGAGGAACTGCAGGCCGAGCAGCGCCGGGCCGACCTCCTCGACGAGCGCGCCCGCATCGCCCGGGAGATCCACGACGTGCTCGCCCACTCGCTCGGCGCGCTCGGGATCCAGATCCAGGCGGCCCGGTCGGTGCTGCACAAGGACGCCGACCAGGCCAGTGACCTGCTGGCCGCGGCCCAGCAGATGGCCGCCGAGGGCCTGGTGGAGACCCGCCGCGCGGTTCAGGCCCTGCGCACCGACACCCTGCCGCTCGATGAGGAACTCGCCCTGGTCACCGACACCCACGCGCAGCGGTATCACGTCCCCGTCAGCTACGACACCGGCGGCGTCCCCGCGGCCCTGCCCCCGGACGCCACGCTCGCGCTGCTACGCATCGCCCA
Source organism: Streptosporangiaceae bacterium (assembly GCA_036758545.1). Lineage (GTDB taxonomy): Bacteria > Actinomycetota > Actinomycetes > Streptosporangiales > Streptosporangiaceae > Palsa-504. The sequence continues at coordinate 3,097 of DAIOWL010000746.1, forward strand.
GGAAGCCCTGGTCAACGCGGCCAAGCACGCCGCGGGGCAGCCCGTGGCGGTCCGCCTCGACTACAGCGACACCGATGTCCGGCTCACCGTCCGCAACGACCTGCCCCTGGACGCGGACACCCGCCAGCCGGCGGACGTGAGCACCGTCAATGGCGGCTACGGGCTGACCGGCATGCACGAACGGCTCCGGCTGCTGAACGGAACCCTCGAGGCGGGGCGCCGCGACGCCCAGTGGATCGTGACCGCTGAACTACCGCGCCGCCAGCCTGAGACCATGGCTTCATGACCACCCCACCGGCGGGGGCGCCGCTGCGCCTTGTCATCGCCGATGATCAGGCCAGCGTGCGCCAGGGCCTCGTCCTGCTGCTCGGCACGGTACCCGACATCGAGGTGGTCGGCGCCGCCGCGGACGGGGAGCAGGCCCTGGACCTCGTGGCCGAGCACCACCCCGACGCGATCCTGCTCGACCTGCACATGCCCGTCCTGGACGGCATCGGCGCCATCCGCCGGCTGACGGCCAAGCACCCCGAGGTCGCGATCGTCGTACTCACCACATACGCGGACGACAGCTCGGTCCTAGACGCTCTCCGGGCCGGCGCGCGCAGCTACCTCACCAAGGACGCCGACTACACCGAGATAGCCCGGGCGCTGCGCGCGGCGGTAAGCGGGCTGACGGTCTTCGATCCCCGTGTGCACGCGACGCTGCTCGCCGCCACGCAAGCCCCCCCGAAGCCCGAGCCCGCCCGGAGCGTGCCGCAGCCCGACGGCCTGACGCAGCGCGAGACGGAGATCCTGGGCATGATCGCCCATGGGATGACCAACCCGGAGATCGCCGCGCAGCTGTTCCTGAGCAACCACACGGTCAAGACCCACATCAGCCGGATCTTCGCCAAGACCGGCTCGCGGGACCGCGCCGCCGCGATCGGCTACGCGCATCGCCACAACATCGGCTGAC
>DAIOWL010000747.1:0-1118 GCA_036758545.1 Streptosporangiaceae bacterium
CCAGGGCGTCGCCGTGCTGCCGTACAGCCCGCTGGCCCGCGGCATGCTGGCCGGCAACCGGAACCGCCAGGGCGAACGCCGCACGGTCCGGGCCGGGGATGACCCGCTGACGGACGAACGGTACAACGCCGACGCCGACTTCGACGTCGTGGACCGGCTGGCGCAGGTCGCGGCCGACCGTGGCGCTCCCCCGGCCCAGGTCGCGCTGGCCTGGCTGCTCGGCCGGCCCGGCGTGACCGCGCCCATCGTCGGCGCGACGAAGCTCGGGCACATCAGCGACGCGCTGGCCGCCGTCGAGCTCAGCCTGACCGAGCAGGAGGCGGCCCGGCTGGAGGAGCCGTACGTCCCGCACCCGGTGCTCGCGCACCGCTAAGACCTGGATAGCCTGCCAGGGTGGTGGCGGATCGCGAGACGCGCAGGCTGTCCTTCGGATCGGTGGCGACCGACTACGACCGTTACCGGCCTCCCCCGCCGCCGCAGGCACTGGACTGGCTGATCCCGCCCGGGGCGCAGGCGGTCCTCGACCTGGCCGCCGGGACCGGCGTCGTGACCAGGGAGCTCGTCGGACGCGCGGCGCGGGTGGTCGCGGTCGAGCCGGACGAGCGGATGCGCACCGTGCTGGCGGCCAGCTGCCCGGAAGCCGAGGTGCTGGCCGGGCGGGGCGAGGATATCCCGCTGCCCGCCGCGTCCGTGGACGCCGTGGTGATCTCGGCCGCCTGGCACTGGCTCGATCCCGGGCGGGCCGTGCCGGAGATCACCCGGGTGCTGCGCCCGGGCGGCAGGCTGGGCGTGATCTGGATCTCCCGGGACATGCGGGTGCCCTGGGTGGCGGAGTTCAACGCCTTCGCCCGCGAGTCACGCGAGGCCGACCGGCCAGCGAACAGCGGCCGCCGGCACCGCGAGGTGACGTTCCCGCCGGGCACCCCGTTGTCGCCGCCCGAGGAACGCTCGGTGGAGTTCTCGGTGCCGATGACCAAGGACCAGCTGGTCGGCCTGCTCGGCACCTACAGCGGGATCATCACGCTGGAGGCGGACCAGCGGGCCGAATTCTCCCGCCGGGTCCGGGCCTTCCTCGACCGCCAGCCGTGGGACCGGGTTGACCTGCCGCTGATCTGCCG
>DAIOWL010000747.1:1218-4044 GCA_036758545.1 Streptosporangiaceae bacterium
GGTGCGGGCGCTGTTCGACGCTCACCGGCACAAGACGATTGCCACCCTGCGAGCCGACGGGTCGCCGCGGATCTCCGGGATCGAGGCGGCCTTCGAGGACGGCGAGCTGGTGTTCGGCTCGATGGCGGACGCGCGCAAGGGCGCGGATCTCCGCCGGGACCCCCGGTTCGCCCTGCACAGCGCCACGGTCGACCCGGTGGAGGGTGCCGAGGCGCAGTGGCCGGGTGAGGCGAAGATCTCCGGCCGGGCGCTGGCCGCCGGACCGATCAGCGAAGGACCGGACGGCGACCGCTTCCAGGCCGACATCGGCGAGGTCGTGCATACCCACCTCAACGCCGAGGCCACGCTGCTCGTCGTGGAGTGGTGGACGCCTGCGCACGGCCTGCGCAGGACCGAGCGCGAGTAGATACTTCGGGTGCTACGGGGTACTCGCGTCGCGCAGGCCGCGGTCGATGAAGCGGATCATCCAGTCGAAGCTCTGGTCCGGATCGGCGTCCCACTGGAAGCCCCGGGAGGCGTCCAGCATGGCGAACCCGTGGATGGTGCTGCGGATGGTCCGGATGGCGTGGTTCATCTCGTCCTCGCCGATGCCGTACCCCCGGAGCACCGCGGCGATCGAGTTGAGCACGCGGGTGCTCGCGGCCAGCAGCGGGTCGTCCGGCCCGCTGAACTCGGCGCCCACTGTGGCCGTATAGCGGCCCGGGTGCGCGGCCACGTAGTCGCGGACTGCGGTCAGCAGCGCCGCTAGCGCATCGAAGCCGGCCTGGCCCTGCACCGCGTCGCGGATGACCTCGCCGAGGTCGGTCATGGCCAGCGTGGCGACCCGGTGCTGCAGGTCGGCGAGGCCGCCGACGTGCTTGTAGAGGGACGGTGTCCGAACGCCGAGCCGGTCGGCGAGCAGGCCCATGGTGAGGCTCGCGTATCCGGTCTCGTCGGCCAGCCCGGCGGCCGCGGCGACGACATCGCCGCCGTTCAGGCCTGCTCTAGGCACTCGCGTGCTCCTTCAGGAACGGGATCACCAGCGCGGCGACCTCGTCCGGGGACTGCGCGTGCGGGTAGTGCCCGGCCCCGTTGACCATCGCGACCGTGCCCAGCCCGGACGGCATGGCGGCGACGATGGCGTCGCCCTCGGCCCTGGGGTCGGCGAAGTCGGGGTCGAGCGTGCCCATCACGACCAGGGCCGCGCACGTGATGTTCGGCAGCTGCGCGCCGGCGTCGGCGGGCGTGGACTTGCCGGTCTTCATGAACTCGGCCATCCGGCCGGGCTCACGGAGCTTGGCCGCCAGCGCGGCCATGTACTCGGCGTAGTCGGCGGGCTTGGCCGGATAGGCCACGTCGAGGTAGCGCATCCACAGGCCCAGGTTCTTGAGCAGCTGCGTGCCCACCAGGAAGGTCATGCCCCGCCGGTACCGCCCGATCCGCAGCAGGCCGCCCAGGCTGATCTTCTGTGTCTTGGTGAACGGGTTGATCTCGACGATGCCGCCGACCAGTTCCGGCTCCATGGCCGCGGCGATGGTGGCGGCCCCGCCCGAGATGGAGTGCCCGACGATGACGGCGGGGCCGCCCAGGTGGCGGATCAGCGCGAGCAGGTCGCCCGCGATGTCGGTGCGGGAGATGGCCTCCTTGCCGGTGACGGATGTCCAGCCCATGCTGGACTCCCCGTGCCCGCGCAGATCCGCGTTCGCCACCCGGTACCCGGCCTGGGCCAGCATCGGCGCCAGGAACCGGTAGGCCTGCCGGCGGTCACCGATGCCGTGCGACAGCACCACCAGCGGACCCTCGCCGGTCACGTCGTACGCGATCCTGCCGCCCGCCATGTCGAGGAACTCGGTCATGTCAGCCTCCATAGCTAAGTAAGTTAGCTTTAAAGCTAATCTAATTAGCCAACCCTGTCAAGGGACCGTCGCCCGTGGCGGCGCAGCCAGAGGGCGGTGCCGGCCAGGATGAGCACGGCGGGCCCGGTGTGCACGGCGAACACGCCGGCCAGGCTGGGGCCGCCCCAGTCGAGCCGGTAGCTGGCCGGGTCGGAGTAGTTGACGGTGAAGAACTCGGCGATACCGCGGCCCACGAGGTACACCGCGAGCACGCCGCCGATGGCGAGGCCGAAGGCGCGGATGAGTTTCATACCTGCCACGCTAGGAACGACGGGCGCTCCCGGTAACGCGGCTATCACCCCTCTTGGAGCTGCGGTTTTCCCCCAAGGTGGCGAAGCACGGCCAGCACGCGGCGGTTGTCGCTCTCGTCCGGCGGCAGGCCGAGCTTGGTGAAGATGCTGGCCACGTGCTTCTCCACCGCCCCGCCCGAGACCACGAGCTCGGCCGCGATCCCGGCGTTCGACCTGCCCTCGGCCATCAGCGCCAGCACCTGGCGCTCCCGCGGGGTCAGCGTGGCCAGGCCGCCGCGCTGCCTGCTGGCCCGGAACAGCTGGCTGACCACCTCCGGGTCCAGGGCGGTCCCGCCGTCGGCCACCCGCTGCAGCGCCGCGGTGAACTCGGCCACGTTCGCGACCCGGTCCTTGAGCAGGTACCCGACCCCGGCCGCGCCGCCCTCGAGCAGCTGCGCGCTGTAGGAGGTCTCGATGTACTGGGAGAACACCAGGACGCCGGTGCGGGGAAAGTCGTGCCGCAGCTTCAGCGCGGCCCGCAGTCCCTCGTCGCTGTGCGTCGGCGGCATCCGGATGTCGACCACGGCCACGTCCGGGCGATGCTCGGCCACCGCGGCCAGCAGCGCGTCCCCGTCGGGCACCGCGGCGCAGATCGTGTGCCCGCGGTCTTCCAGCAGCCGGGTCAGCCCCTCCCGCAGCAGCGCGGCATCCTCGGCGATCAC
>DAIOWL010000748.1:0-4039 GCA_036758545.1 Streptosporangiaceae bacterium
GGGAACCACGGCGATGTCACATCGCCGTGGTCAGAACCACTACAGAGTCACATTGACGTGGTTGGGCTCGGATACGTGTGGGCGGCAAGAGATCGCTGGGGCGGGATGGGCTAGCGCTCCTGGAGGACGGCCAGGATGTTTCCGGCTGGGTCCTTGAACCAGGCGATGTACGGGCCGCCGGCCCGGTTGATGCCCTTGGCGTCCTGGCCCATGCCGTCGTACCGCTCCAGGGTGACGCCGCGGCGGACGAGCTCGTCGACGGCGGCGTCGATGTCGTCCACCCGGAAGTTGAGGATCGTGTAGGTGGCGGGCACGTGGCCGGGCTTGGGGTAGGCCAGGGTGTCCCGGCCGCCGGCCAGGTGCAGGGTCAGCAGCCCGTACTGCTCGGACGTGCGGATGCCCAGCGTCTCGCCGTAGAACTTCTTCGCTGCCTCGAGATCATCGACGGCGAACCCGCTGAACGCTTCGGTGTTCGTGAACATGCCATGCTCCTGTCTATGAGATGTACCAGGGGGATAGACGCATCGGGGGCCGCCAACTCATCGGCACGGCCGGGGGCGCGGTGACGACACCGGGGTACTCGGGGCGGCCGCAGGCGGCCAAGCTGGGCCTCAAACCGGGACAGCGGGTCAGCCTGCACCAGCCGCCGCGGGGCTGGGCGCTGACCGACCCGCCGGACGGGCTGGAGGCGCCCGGCCCGGACGGGCAGGCCGACGTCATCGTGGCGTTCTTCACCGAAGCGGGCGATATCGCCGCGCAGATCGGCGAACTCGGTCGCCTGATATACCCGGCCGGGGCCTTGTGGGTGGCCTGGCCACGTCGGGCGGCCGGGCATCGCAGCGACATCACGGAAAACTTTATCCGGGACCAGGCGCTGCCCATCGGACTGGTCGACGTGAAGGTGGCCGCCATCGACGACGACTGGTCTGGCCTGCGGCTAGTCTGGCGAGTCGAGAATCGGTAAATATCCGTTTTTGCAATATATTCAGGCCGCGCAATGTGCCGAATGTTATGCAACAGAAATAATATTCCCGGGAATTTCGAGGTAATAAGGATCAGAAGAAACCACCCGGGGGGAAACCATGAATATTTGCAAGCGCACGATCATCATGGCGGCGGGGGCGGCGGTGGCTGCCCTGGCGGTAGCCGCGCCGGCCAGCGCGTCGACCGCCACCCAGAGCGTTCGGTCGTTTATTTTTCCCGTCAAGGCGACGACGACCGTCCGCACCCAGGCCTTTGGCAACGGCGGCGTCTGGGCCACCGTCACGGTGCAGCGCACCGCCACCGTCAGCGGCGGGGTACCGGTGCTGCCGTCCCACTGCGGCCCCGGCGCCATCCGGTGCTTCGGCTACTCCGCCGTCGTAAAGGACGCCGGCTCGTTCCGCGCGTACCGGTTCGCCCTGACGCCGAACCAGTTCATTCCGGGCCGGCACATCAGGAGCGTCGTCACCGGCCGGGTGGACGGGTCCTACTCGTTCGCGTTCTTCGCCAGTACCGCGCCTAGCGCGTTCATCGTGCCCCGGTTCTTCTCCGGGCCGTTCTTCGCCGTGGCCGGCTGGCCGAAGCTGTTCTTCCACGTCGGTACCAGGTTCAGCCCGGTGCTGATCACCGGCTACCAGGTCAGCTACGGCGCCTGGACCAGGTGCGGGCCGCAGCGCTGGATCGACTCGTCCGCGAACGGGCACGGCAACCTGCCCCTGGACGGGAACATCACCGGCTGCTAGCGGCGCGAAAACCGCCGTGACGTGCGAACCCATGGGGCCTTACCATGGCCCCATGGGTTTCACTTGACGTTGAAGGCCTTCGCTTTCCGTTCTCGCCGTCGCGCTCGCGATCGCGCTCGCCGACGAGCTGGTTGATGGGGCCAAGGGGGCGGCGCTTCCGCTCATCCGGCACGACCTGGGGCTGAGTTACGGGCAGGTCGGGCTGCTAGCTTCGGTCCCGCTGCTGGTCGGCGGCTTCCTTGAGCTGCCCATGGGCGTGCTGGCCGGGCAGGGCCGGCGTCGTCGGCTGGTCATCCTCGGCGGCGGCATCGTCTTCGTATTCACCCTGCTGGCGGTGGCTTCGGCCAACTCGTTCGCCGTGCTGCTGGCTGCCTTCGTCGCGTTCTACCCGGCGTCCGGCGCGTTCGTGTCGCTGACCCAGGCCGAGATCATGGACGCCTGGCCGGACCGGCAGGCCCAGCTCATGGCGCGCTGGGACCTGGCCGGGGCGGCCGGGGCGGTGGCCGGGCCGCTGCTGCTCACGGCGGTGCTGGCCAGCGGGGGGAGCTGGCGGGGCGGCTACCTGGTGCTGGCCGGGATCAGCGCGCTGGTCTGGCTCGGCGCACTGCTCCGAGGCCGGCCGCAGCCGGACGGCCGGGCGGCTGAGGCGGAGGCGGAGGCGGAGGCTGAGGTGGAGGCGGACGAAGCCGGGGAGCGGCCGTGGACGGCGCGGTTCGGAGAGATCGGTGCCGCGCTGCGGGACTGGGGAACACTCCGCTGGCTGCTTCTGATCGAGGTAGCTGACCTGCTGGTGGACGTGTTCACCGGCTTCCTGGCGCTGTACCTGGTGGACGTCGCGCACCTGACGCCCGCAGTCGCCGCGCTGGCCATCGCGGTCAGGCTCGGTGCCGCGCTGGCCGGGGACGCCGCGCTGATCGTGATCCTGGAGCGGGTCAGCGACCTGACCGTGCTGCGCGTCAGCGCGGCCGCCGCCGCGCTGCTCTACCCGGCCTTCCTGCTCGTCCCCGGCGTGGTGCCGAAGCTGGCCGTGCTGGCCGTGCTGAGCGCGGCCACGGCGCCGTGGTACCCGGTGCTGCAGGCCCGGCTGTACGGCAGCCTGCCCGGACGGAGTTCGGTGGCGGTGACGCTGAGCAGCGCGGCCGGGCTGGCCGGAGGGCTGGGGCCGCTGGCGGTGGGGCTGGTGGCCCAGTCGTTCGGGCTGAGCTGGGCGCTGGCCGGCCTGGTGCTGGTGCCGGCGGCGGTGCTGCTGGTCCCGGGCCGGGGCGGCCCGACGGCGAGGTCAGGGGCGGGGTCGGGCGGGCGAGCGTAAAATCTGCGTTCGTGTCCGAGTCCAGCTATCCGAACTTCGCGGGCAAGCACGCCGGGGAGGCGCTGTTCAGCGCGGCCGACTTCCTCGCCTACCTGCGGCGGGCGGGCGTGCGGGACGACGTGCCGGGACCGGCCGGGGTCGTGCTCTGCTACCAGCGCTCGCTGTACCAGCACGTGCTGCGGACCGAGGGAATCGAGCGGTCGAGGCGGGGCCTCCCGGTGGCGCTGCCGAGCACCGGCGGCCGGGTGGGCCTGCTCGGCGGCTTTGGCATCGGGGCGCCCGCCGCGGCCACGACGCTGGAGGAACTGGCCGCCCTGGGCACCTCCGCCGTCGTCTCCGTCGGCACCGCGGGCAGCCTGCAGCGCGACCTCAAGCCTGGCGACCTGATCCTGTGCGAGGCCGCGATCAGGGACGAAGGGGTCTCGCACCACTACCTGCCGCCGGGCCGGCTGGCCACCGCTCCGGTGGAGGCGACCGCCGCGCTGGGCGCGGCCCTGCGCCAGGCCGGCCACCAGTTCCGGACCGGAACGTCCTGGACGATCGACACCCCCTACCGGGAGACCATCGACGAGGTGCGCCACTACCAGGCCGAGGGCGTGCTCTGCGTGGAGATGGAGGCGGCCGCCCTGTTCGCCGTGGCCAAGGTCCGCGGGCTGCGGCTCGCGTCCGCCTTCGTGATCAGCGACTCGCTGGCCGAACTGGTCTGGAGCTCGCATTTCCGATCGCCCGAGGTGGAGTCCGGCCTGATCGAGTTGTACCAGGCCGCGGTGGCGACGCTGACGGGCGGCGAGTAACCGGCGGCGAGGCGGGAAACCCGGCCCGTTAGGTAAGAATGAGACGGGAATAGCTCGGCCCGGCCCGCGTTGGTCCAAGGTGAAGGGATTTTGCTCTCGGGTAGAGCTATCCCAGGATCCCGCCGCCCACTCAACCTCTAAGTGCAGCTCATGAAGGGTTTTCCCGTCCGTCCCGTACCAGTCGAGAACGTCGGCGTAGCGGCCAAGGCGGT
>DAIOWL010000749.1:0-4037 GCA_036758545.1 Streptosporangiaceae bacterium
TGGTGAGGATGAACCAGGGCAGCTTGGCGTCGACGACGGTGGCGAAGTCCGCGAACGTCGCGGTCACGCCGCCGATGTACACGCGCAGCGCCGTGCCGCGCTCGGCCGCCGGGACGGTGTTGTTGCGCAAGGTGCTGATGAGATCGGATGTCGCCTTCGCCTCGGGCGAGGTGCCCGGGGTCACCTGAATGACCTCAGTGCCGGACGTGGCGGCGATCTGGCGCACGCTGGTCACGTCGGCCACCTTGGGCAGGCCGGCTTCCAGCGTCCGGAGGGCGGCCGCATCGGCTGGTGACCTGGTCTGGGCGATCAGCAGCAGCGGTCCGTTGAAGCCGGGCCCGAACCCGCCGGCGAGCAGGTCATACGCCTGCCGGGTGGTGGTGGACGAGGGGTCGTTGCCCTGGTCGGAGGAGCCGAGCCGCAGGCTCAGCACCGGGACCGCCAGGACGAGCATGACTGCTGCCGCCGCGGCGGCGAGGATCGCCGGCCTCCGCTCGACGGTGCTCGCCCAGCGCGCCCACATGCCCGCTGCACCGGGTGCCGGAGCCCCGGCGGCCAGCTGGCGCCGCTGCCGCCGGCTCAGCACGCGCATCCCGAAGACGCCGAGCAGCGCGGGGAGCAGGGTGACCGCCGCGAGGACGGTGAAAACAACGGTGAGCGCGGAGGCGACCGCCAGGCCGTTCAGGAAGCTGACGCCCAGGACCAGGATGCCGAGCAGGGCGATGCACACCGTGCTGCCCGCGAACAGCACGGCGCGGCCGGAGGTGTCGATGGCCTTGACCGCCGCCTGCTCGGGGGTGAGCCCGGCCTGCAGGCCGCGACGGTGCCGGGTGACGATGAACAGGGCGTAGTCGATGCCGACGCCGAGGCCGATAAGGGCGCCGAGGATCGGCGCGAAGTCGACCACGTTGATCGTGTGGGTCAGCGGCGCGATCGCCATCAGCCCGCCGCCGACCCCGGCGATGGCGGTGACTATCGGCAGCAGCATCGCCAGCAGCGAGCCGAACGCGATGAACAGCACCACCGCGGCCGCGAGCACGCCGACCGTCGAGCTGGTGGACAGCGGCGCCTGTTCGGTAGTCTCGATCGCCTGGCCGCCGAGCTGGACGTCGAGCCCGGGCGCGCGTGCCGCCTTGGCCGCGTCGATGACCCGGGTGACGTCTGCCCTGGCCAGAGCGTTGGCCTGCCTGGCGAAATCGACCGTGGCATACGCGGTGCGGCCGTCCCGGCTGACCTGCGCGGCCCCGCGCGGTCCGTACGGGCCGACCACGGCGGCGACCTCGGGCATAGTGGCGACCTGCCGGAGCATCGCGGCCATCCGGGCCGCGACGGCCGGGTCACGCACCGTGCCGTGATCGACCTGCCAGACGATCGTGTCGGAGTCGCCGGCCTGGGCCGGGATGGCCCTGGCCAGCAGCTGCTGGGCCGTGGTGGAACCCGTACCGGGCAGCGAGAAGGAGTTGTTGAAGTCGCTCTTGACCGCCTGGGACAGCGCGCCGAGACCGACCAGCACGAGCACCCAGGCCGCGATGACCGCGAACCGGCGGCGAAAACACCACCTAGCGATGGCAGACATGAATCTCCCCGTATTGACAGACATGACGTCATCCATCGTTCGCGATCGGGGGCAGCCCCGTCGTCGGCCAGGCGGAGTGTCTTTCACGTACCGTGATCGAGGTAGGGCCGCCGGCTGGCTACCGCGCTCGCAGGTCCCGCCCGGGCCGGGAGGCACGGGGCCTACTGCGGTGGCAGTAGCCCGTTTGCCGTCCGGCCCGCGGGCTGCTTACAGTCCCTGTGTGGGGCTTCGCGACCTGGCCATGGGCGTTCGCGCCGCGGGCGGCGCTCGCGGTGTCCGCGGCAGGCCCGCGCGCGAGTGGTGCCTCCGGGCCCATGGCCGCGCACCGCGCGGTGGCCTGGGTCGCGGCCTCCGCCGCGCTGTACGCCTGCGCGCTGATGATCGCGAGCACGCGCCAGCCAGATGCCGCGTCACCCGCGGGGGTGACGATCGCGACGCTGGTCTACGTGAGCTCGTGCCCTGGGAAAACGCGCCCGCCGGCGCCACTCCCGGCCAGATCGAACAGCTGCCCGTCCGCGAGGGATGGCCACGCGGCGCGACCTCCGACGACACGGCCCTGACCTTGCTGGTTGCCCGTCACCTAGCCGACCGGGACGGCGACAGCGATCCGGCCGCTTTCCTGGCCGAGCTGGCCGAGCAAGAGTCGGCCATCCGAGGCCTCGGCCCAACCACGACCGCGGCTATCGAGCGATTCCGCCGCGGCGACGCGGCCGCCGCTTCCCCTGGCAGAGCTACAAACGGAGCAGCGATGCGCGCCCTGCCCATCGGCTGGGTGCTGCTGCCTCACGACCAGGCGGAACGGCGTCGGCAAGTGACGATCGCGATGTCCCGGGCCACCCATGCCGACCCCGCCGCGCTGGTCGCGGCCTGCGTGATCGCAGCGTGCGCATCGTGGGCACTTGAGAACGCTAGCCCGTCCATGCTGCTGTCGGCCGCCGCCGAGGAAGCCCGCGAGGCCGCCCAGGCGGTCACTACCGAGGCCCGGCTGGCCGAGATGCTGACCCAGCTGTCCGCAGGAACGTGGGAACCGCCCGCAAATGGCATCAGCCTGGACCCGTACGAGACGGTGGCTGCAGTGCTGTGGTGCGCGACCAGGGCCACGTCCCTGCGCAACGGGCTGGTGAGCGCGGTCCAACTTGGCGGCGATACCGATACCGTCGCCGCGCTAGTGGGCGGCCTGATGGGCTGCAAGCTGACCGCCGAACAAGTCCGCGCCGAGCTGCCATGGCACCAGCTGGTTGTCCTGCCCGAACCAGAAACCGCAATGGCGGAGACCGCCGCCGCGCTGGCAACTACCCGTACGATCCAGTCCGTGTGAGGCCGGGTCGGCTAGTCCTACGTGGTCATTCGCCGTCGGTGCCAGACGTCGCTTTCGGCGAACCGCGGTCGCCGGCATACCTCGTCAATGCGACTCTGCCACGCTCACCCTGACGCCGGGATGCTCACCATGGCGGCTCCGTCCGGCCCTGGCGGTATTCCGCATGCCGTCACGGACGGTGGTGGCGCAGCCGACGTGCGCCGCGCAAGTAGCCGCCGCTATGCGCGAGTCCGGCAGTAGCGGGATGTGGCCTGCTGACCGCACAGAATGGGGTTTTCTGTCGTTCCGGTGAGCCAGTGCGAGCGTCCAAGGGTGTGAAGGGCCATCAGGAAATCCGGGTGGGCAGGTTTGGCCGCCACGTTCAGCCAGGCGAGGCCAGTATGCGCTGGAGCTGGAGAGCTTGATTCTTGCTGGGCAGGGGGATCATTAGCTGCCGGCTGGTGAATGGCTGTTCCGCTATGGGGAGTAGCCAGGTCCGTCCGGCGACGCTAAGGCTGAGCGGACCCCGCAGGTCAGCAGCTGTCGTGGTGACCGCTGTCAGCGCCGGCACGTCAGCGGCGGGCAGGGTGATGATGAATTGGTACTCGGCGGGTCCTGCCTGCTGGCCCGGCGGAGGCTTCGGCTGGAATGAAGAGACAGAGGAGACCGCTGCGGAGGTGATCGTTACCGGCGTGCCGGCCGGGCGGGCGCACAGGCCGGGGTTGTTGTCCGGCTCGGGGAACAAGGTGTAGCCGGGCGGGCAGCCGTCGATCGACGCGGGGGGCTGCATGCGCATGGCTTGCAGGACGAACGGTGACTTCAGATGGTGTGGCTGCGGCACGGCGCCCGGCCCTAGCGGAGTGATGTGACTGCAGCTGGCCACGGCGAGCACAAGGCCTGCGGCCAGCACGCAGGCCAGGACGGACGACAGGCGCGGCGGGGGCTGCAACGTCATGTCCTGGGTCCTCTCCTCGGTTGCCCTGGTCTGTTCATCCTGGGTGCGGAGACAGCGGCGGTGCGGGCGTGGCTGCCTGGGCGCGGGCGGCGTCCGGGGCGACCAGCGCGACGGCGACCGCCAGGATGAGCAGTTCCGCCAGGCTCACGTTGAGCAGGTGCGGGTCGTGCAGATAGCCGCCGAGAGAGACGATCCGCCACGCCCCGGCG
>DAIOWL010000750.1:0-4033 GCA_036758545.1 Streptosporangiaceae bacterium
GGGTCAGCGGGCAGCGGAGAAGAAGGCGCCCGCCAGGGCAGCCGCGGAAAGCTGCGGCGTCTTGCCGGTCTCGATCGCGGCGATCGCGATGTCGCCGCGGTAGCCGACGAACCAGCTCATCCAGCCCGAACCGGTGTGCACCGTGCTGACCTGGCCGTACACCTGCGAGCCGGGACGGCTCGCCGCCTGGGCGGCACCGGACCGGACCGCGCCGCGCATGAGCCCGCGCACCGTGTTCATGGCGTCGGCGTCCAGGACGGCGCCGGCAGTGGGGGGATCGGAGGCCTGGAGCACCTGCGGGACGTGCCAGCGGCCCGCGTCGACGGTGGCGGCCACCATGGCCATGGACAGCAGACTCATCCGCACGCTGCCCTGGCCGATGGTCTGCGCCGCCAGGTTCGCTTGGCCCGTGGGGGAAGGCGCCGAACCGGAGAAGGCAGGCACCTGCAGCCCCGGCCACCTGGAGCCGATGCCGAACTCCTTGATGACCTGGCTCCAGTCGCTTGCCGTGAGTCGCTCGGATAGCGCGGCGAACGCCGTGCCGCAAGCCTCGGCGAAATCAGTGCCGAACGGCCTCAGCTGACCGGTCCCCTCGCTCGTGAAGGTCTGTCCCCCGACGGTGAAGGAACCCGCGCACGAGACCGAGGTGGAAGGCGACACAGCTTCCTTGGCCAGCGCGGCTGCCGACACGATGGTGAACGCGGTACCCGGGGCCAGCTTCGCGTTCAGCGCGCCGCCTGCAGGCAGCGCCCCGGACGCCTGGTGCTGGGCGACCGCCAGGATCTCACCGGTCGACGCGCGTACCGCGACGATCTCACCCGAGTTCGGCCTGCCGTCCAGGGCAGTCAGGGCGGCGTCCTGCACGCTCGAGTCGATCGTGGTGCGCACCGGCGTGCCTGCCGTGCCGGGCCATTGGGCCAGGACACCGGTCTGCTGGCCGGCCGGGTTCACCGCCACCACTTCGGTCGTGGGCGTGCCGAGCAGCTCGCGCTGATACTTCCGCTCAAGGCCGGACAGGCCCACCGTGGTGCCCGGGGCGTACAGCGCGCCGTCGGCGCGCAGCTGCTTGTTGATCTCGCTGCCTACCGCGCCGACCAGCCCGTTGGCCTTGGACTGGAACAGCCGCTGGGACTCGGGCCTGGCTTGCAGGCCGGGCACTGAACGCAGGCTGGGCAGCAGCCTCGCGTAGGTGGGGGGATCGAGGGTGGCGAGCGGGAGGAAGGAATGCGGTGGCGCGGCCGTGATCTGGCCAAGCACCTGCCCAGCCTGCAGCCCGGTGGGTTTGGCGAAAGCCTCGGCCGTTTTCGTCGGGCTGCTCAGGCGATCCGGCACCACGCCGAGCACGTAGGCGGTGGCCTTGACCTGAAGTGGGTTCCCCTTGGCGTCGAGCACGGCGGCCCGGTCAGGGAACGTGGTCACCACGGCCAGGCGCTCGCCGGGACCCAGATTCGGGTTGATGACGCTCGGTGCCCACACGACCTTCCAGTTGCCGCCGACTCGGCGCAGGCCGAAGTGGCCCTGGTAGGTCCACACGCGTCCCTGCTGGGCGAGGTCCGCCGTGGCCGTGAAGGACGCCTTCGCGGTGCTGCCGTGCTGGACGACGGATTTCATGGACAGCAGGAGCTGCGGCGCGTCGAGCTGGGCGACCGCTGACCGCAGCCCGGTGGCTACGGTGCCCGCCGGGGCCGTGGTCAGCGCGCCCGCGGCGGCGTACTGCTGCTGCTGCCAGGCGAGCAGGAACGACTGCGCGGTAGGTTCGGCCGAGAGTTCCGTGCCGAAACCGGTGGCCAGGCCTATGACCAGGACACCGACGACGACGATCGCGGCCGCCGCGATCCGCGAGCGCTTCGCCCGCCTGGCCGCGGGCGTGGCCTTGCGGCCAGGCCTGCCCGGGCTCGGCGCCACATGACGGGCCGGCCGACTCCCGCCCGGGGCTGCCCGGACGGCCCTGGTCCCGCGGGTGCGGCGTGTTACGGGGTCCGGAGCCGCCGTGTACGCGGGAGGGATCGGAGCGGTCGGGGGGCTTGAAGGGGCTGAACGGGCTGGAGAAGCTGAAGAGGCTGAAGGGTTGACGCCGTTCTGGGCGACCAGGCCGGGCGCGAGACCGTCTGGAATGAGCGGGTGGGTCTCGGATTCGGGCGGACGGGTCTCGGATGGGGGTGGGGAGGCGTCGGATTCGAGCGGGTGGGTTCCGGGTGGGAGCGAGCTGGCGTCGGGAGCGAAGCCTTCGTTGTCCGGCCAGGGGGCGCCGCCGTCGGGGACGGGCGCGTCGGCGGTCGGGTCGGATCCGTCGCGGCGTGGCCTGGGCGCGAAGAGGCCCCGCGGCCTGGCGTGGCCGCCGCGCTCGCCCGCCGGAGGGGACACGATCCTCCTGCCCGTCACCGTCGCCGTTTCAAGGCTCGGTCGATTTCCCTGGCCGCGTCGCGCTTGGCCAGGTCCTGGCGCTTGTCGTAGGTCCGCTTGCCGCGGGCGACGCCCAGCTCCACCTTGACGTTCCCGTTGCTGAAGTACAGCGACAGCGGGATCAGCGTCAGGCCCTGCTCGGCCACCTCGCGCGCCAGCCGGTCGATCTCCTTGCGGTGCAGCAGGAGCTTCCTGATCCGCCGGGGCGTGTGGTTGGTCCAGGTGCCCTCGGTGTACTCCGGGATGTGGACGTTATGCAGCCACACCTCATCGCCCGTGATCTGCGCGAACCCGTCCTGGAGCGACGCGCGGCCCATGCGCAGCGACTTCACCTCGGTGCCGGTCAGGACGAGTCCTGCCTCGTAGGTGTCCTCGATGCGGTAGTCATGGTACGCACGGCGATTACGGGCGATGACCTTCCGCCCCTGCTCCCGAGCCACGTCCCTCCCGTCATCAGGCCCACTCAGATACGCAGGTAGCGACGCAGTGTCAGGAACGACGTCGCACCGCACAAGACCACTCCCACGACCATCGAGAAGAAGATCACCTCGAGCAAGTCGCCGACCGACAAACCCACGTTGAATGAGAAGTACTGTTCCAGGCTATCTAGCATGAGGGACTTGACCGCAACAAGGAGCCCCGCCGCGATGGCCCAGCCGAATAGTCCGGCGATCGTGCCTTCGAGCAGGAACGGCAGCTGGATGTAGAAGTTCGAGGCCCCGACCAGGCGCATGATCGCGGTTTCCCGGCGCCGGTTGAAGGCGGACAGCCTGATCGTGTTGGCCATCAGCAGGACGGCGGCCACGATCAGGATCAGCGCGATGATGATCACCGCGTTCCTGGCCCCGTCGAGCAGCCGGTAGAACTTGTCCAGGATGGTCATCTCGTCGACGACGGTCTCGACCCCGGTCGTGCCGTTGACCGCGCTGGCCACGATGTTGTAGTCGGCCTCGGGGTTCTTCAGCTTCACCTGGAACGAGTCCGGGATGTCGCCTTCCTGGGTGTCCTGGACCAGGGCGGGCTCGTTGGAGAAGTACTGCCTGAACTGCTGGTAGGCCTGCTGCTGGTTGACGTAGTAGACGTTCTCCACCTGCGGCATCGACTTGAGCCGCTGCTGCAGCTGCGCCCGCTCGGCGTCGGTGGCGGGCCCGTTCCGCTGGCACTGCGGCTGCGGGCTCGTCTTGATGCACAGGTAGATCGACAGCTCGACCTTGCCCTGCCAGTAGGTTCTCGTCCTATCCACCTGCTTGACGAACAGCAGGCCCGTGCCGAGCAGGGACAGGCTGATGGCCACCACCACGATGAGCGCCATGGTCATGGTGAGATTCCGGCGCAGCCCGATCCAGATCTCCTGCAAGACGAAATGTGAACGCATGCTGGCTGATCCCTTGATAGTCCTGGGTCCGGTGGGAAGAGACGACCGGTCAGTATGCCTGGCCGTATACCCCGCGCGACTGGTCTCGGACGACCTTGCCGTACTCGAGCTCGATGACCCGCTTGCGCATCGAGTCGACGATGGCCGCGTCGTGCGTGGCCATCACCACGGTCGTCCCTGTTCTGTTGATCCGGTCGAGCACCTTCATGATGCCGATCGAGGTCGCCGGGTCGATGTTCCCGGTCGGCTCGTCGG
>DAIOWL010000751.1:0-4033 GCA_036758545.1 Streptosporangiaceae bacterium
CCACGAACACCTGGCTTTGCTCCAGGTAGGCCCGGTACATGCTGCGCGGCGGGTGGGGGCGGGCACCCGACTCATACCACACCGGCACCAGACGCAGCCGCTGGATGGCCCGCCGCGCGGCCACCCGCTCGCTGGCCAGCTCCTCCAGGGTCGAGGAGATAAAGACCCGGATCCGCTGGTCCGGCGTGAGGATCACACCCGGTCCGGCCTGCGCCGGCTCATAGCTCACCGGGGCCTCGCACCAGAGCCCTGCGGGTCCTCATCCTCACGACATGTCCCACCGCCCACCCCACAGGGGAACCGTGCGCCAGTATCCGGCCTATGTCAACCGCCAGGCTCAGCGCGAGACCTCGACGGGTCAGGCGAGGAACTTGGCGATGACGGGATTGACTTCGCGGGGGGCCAGCAGGGGAGCGCCGTGGCCCAGGCCGGTCAGTTCGACGTACTGGCATCCGGCCAGACGCTGGGCTGCTTCCCGCACGACCCGCGGCGGGAACCAGCAGTCGTGTTCGAATGCCATGGCCAGGCAGGGGGATGTGATGTGGCGGAGCTGGTCTAGGTGGCTGCTGTCTTGCAGCCAGGCGAGGTCGGCCTGGTACTGGCCGAGCCTGCCGGGGTTGGTCCACGGGCCGCCCGCCTCGATCAGGCTGATGGTGACCTTGACCGCGTCGTCGTCGTTCTGGAGCTGGGCCATGGAATGCAGTGATAGCAGCAGGTCAGCGACGTCGAAGCTGGACGGGAGGGGGTCAAGGGCGAGGGCGAGGTCGACGGCGGCCCGGGCACGTGCCAGCGCGTAGGCCGGTGCTGCGCCGGCCCCGGCCAGGAGCACGAGCCGCCGGACCAATCCGGGGCGGGTCACGGCGAGCTGCTGAGCGATGAAGCCGCCGAGCGAGTAGCCGATAACGTCGCAGGGCCCGAGCCCGAGGTGCTCGATCAGGGCCGCGGTGTCGGCGGCCATGTCGGCTACCCGGTAGGGAGCGGGCGGTGCCGCGGAGCGCCCGCAGCCTCGGTTGTCGAAGGTGATGACGCAGTGCCCGGCCGCGACCAGGTCGGCTACCTGCGCGAACCACAGGTCGGCGGGCTGGCCGGTGCCGCAGATGAGCAGGACCGGCGGACCTTCGCCAGCGGGGGTGTAATCGATGCTGATTCCGTTGAGGATTACGTTCGGCATGGACCTAGCATCTGGCGTCCTGGCGGAGAGAACATCGGCCGGATGGGGGATCACATCGCAGCGTGGCCGGAGACGGCGGCGGCGAGCTCGGCCCGAGTGCGCGCCCCGAGCTTGCGCAGGGCACTGGACACGTGATCCTTGACGGTGCCCGCGCTCACCCCGAGCCGGGCGGCGATCTCCGGATTGGTCAGGCCGCGGGCGACGAGATCGGCCACATCGCGCTCGGCCGGGGTGAGGCTCGCCCACCCGAATGCGGGCCGCCGGCGTGGGCCCCGTCCCCGGCGGGCCATCACGGCAGCCTCCTCAATGCCAAGCCCGGCGCCGCGTGCCCACGCTGGCTCCGCCTGCTCGCCGAGATGCTCACGGCCCGTCGCGATCCAGCCCGCGATCCGGTCGGTCTCCATCGGCCGCCAGGGAAAGCCACGTGCTTCCCGGGCGGCAGAGGCGGCGGCCAGCAGGGGCAGGCCCCGGCGGGCGCTTCCCTCATCCACGAGCACGCCACCCAGGGTCTCCAATGTCTCGAGTAGCCCTAGCTGGTCGGCAGCTGTGAGTTGTCCGGCCAGCGCCTCGTGGCAGCCGTTGACCGCCGATGCCCGATCGCCCCTCATCCAGGCGAGCCGGGCAAGGTGGTGGCGGGCGCGGGCAGCATCTACCGGCAGACCGCACCCAGCCGCGTGACCGGCGGCCTGCTCGTACCAGCCTTGCGCATCGTCGTAGCGGCCTTCCAGCTCGGCGAGCTCGCCCAGTGAATCGAGCCACCAGGCCAGCAGGGGCCGCACCGCAAAGGCGCGGGCCAGTTGCACGGCCTGATTGAGGTGATCGGCAGCACCCGGTTCGCCACGGGCCAGCAGAATGCGGCCCAGGTGCCCGGTGGCAAGCATCACGTTGATGGCCGAGTTGGCCCGCCCGGCGACCTCGATGCCCTCGACAGCATGGCGCCCGGCCGCCTCCAGGCGGCCGCGTGTGCGCTCGATCTCGGCCACGATCGCCAGCGCCGCGCTGGTCCAGCTGAGGTCGCTGATCGCCCGTAGCACGCCCAGGCCTTGCTGGGCGGATGCGTCCGCCGCGGCGAGCTGCCCGCGCCATAGCTCAACTGCGGCGCGGCCCAGGACGGCCATGGCGAACTGCTGCCGCCGCCCCGAGCGGGCGGTCAGCTCGATGGCGTCGCGGAGAGGATCCACCGCCGCGTCGAAACGTCCGGCGAAATAGCGGGCCCAGCCCAGCCCGGCCAGTCCCGTACCGAGAGTCCAGCCGTCTCCACTGCGGTGGGCCGCCTCAAGCCCCTCCTGGAAAAGCGCGGCCGAACGGTCGGGGTCCAGGAACCACCAGACGTAACCCGCGGTCGCCAGGCAGCGGGCCAGTACCACATCGTCACCGAGCAGCCGGGCCGTCGGCACTGCCGACTCGATCGCCGTGAACGACGCCATGTAATCGCCAGCGATGAAAGCCAGCTGCGCTAGCCCCACCTCGGCACGCAGCCGCACCATGGGCGCGACCTGACCCTCGGCCGACAGTGCCGCCCGCAGCCACCGCAACCCGGTCACGAACAGCCCGCGGGTGTACCAGAAAAAGTACAGGGCAGCCGCCAGGCGCTGGGCATCCTCGGGCGCCCCCGACGCCAGCAGCCAGTCCATGGCCGCATCATGATCGGGCCGGTCGAACTCCAGCAGGTCGCAATACTGCTCGGCCTGCGGCGCGAACAGCATCGGCTCGACCATCTCGGCCCGGGCCAGGAACGCACGGGCGTGCCGCCGCCGGGCCAGGTCGGCTTCCCTCGCATCGGCCAGACGCGCCGCGGCGTACTGGCGGACCGGCTCGTTGAAGCGGAACCGGGTCCTGGCCCCGCTGGTGTCAGCCTCCAGCAGCGAAGCGGTGACCAGCTGCTCTACCAGCGCGCCGACCTGGCTGCCCTTGACCGGCTGCGTGCCCGCGACCTCCTGGGCTGCGGCCAGGTCGAACCCGCCGGGAAATACGCTCAGCCGCCGGAATACCACCGCGGCGTCGGCCGGCAGCAACGCATGGCTCCAGGCTAGACACGCGTCGAGCGAATCATGGCGTCCCCGGCCTGTACTCCTGGTCGGCCATTCCGAAAGCCCCAGCCCGCTTGCGAGTTCCGTTAGCGAGGCAACCCGCAGGCGGTTGGCCACCAGTTCGATCGCGAGCGGCAACCCGGCTGCCTGGCGGCAGATGCTGCTCGCCAAAGCCAGCTCAGCGAGCCCGTCCTGAAGCGTCGTCCCCGCCATCGCTGCCCTGGCAAAGAACAGCGTCACCGCCTCCGTCACCACAGGGGGGCCAGCCTCATCGGGAACGGCCATCGGCGGCACCCGCCGCACGCATTCGGGCTCGACATCGACCGGGATACGGCTCGTCACCAAGAGCCTCAGACCCTGGACGCGTCCCGCCAGCCGATCGCAGGCACGACGTACCGGTTCCAGCACGTGCTCGCAGTTATCGATCACCAGCAGGGACCGGGCGCCCGACAGCGCATCGACAACAGAGTCAAGTCCCGCCGCCGCCGGGGCCCCCCTGATCCCGACTGCTTCAACCAGGGCCGCGATCACCTGGTCGTCAGTGCGACATGGCACCAGGTCGACGTAGCACGCCAGCTCCGCCCGCCCCGCCGACACCTCGGTCCATGCCGCCTCAACCGCCAGAGCGGTCTTTCCGACACCCCCGACGCCGACCAGCGTGACCATCGCATAGCGTCCCAGCCTGGCCGCGATCTCCCCAAGCTCCGCAGCTCTCCCCACGAAAGAAGACCGCCTCGGCGGCAACCGCACCGTCGCCGGGTTCGAGCCGCCATCGGCACCACGGCCGGCGCGCTCGCCGAAGACCTCCGCCACCAGCCGACCCTACCGCTGC
>DAIOWL010000752.1:0-4027 GCA_036758545.1 Streptosporangiaceae bacterium
CCCGGCATTTGACGCAACCAGATGGTTGCCATAGAGTGGCAACTGTTCGGTTGCTACTTGTGGAGGCTGAGATGGGTTTTCCTGATCGCATCGAGCGGACCATGGAACTCGCTCACCCGCCGGGAAAGGTATGGGCTGCGCTTACCACGGCCGAGGGCCTGGCCGCCTGGTTCGGCGAGGAGGCAGACATCGACCTGCGCCCGGGCGGGGCGGCCCGGATGACGTGGGCCAACGGGTACTCGGTCGAGATGCGGGTGGAACGGGTGGAGGAGCCGACGGTGTTCGGCTTCACCTGGCAGATCGAGGAGCTTCCCGACGACGACCCGCGCCGCACCTACGTCGAGTTCACGCTCGAGCCGGCCGGTGCCGGCACCCGGCTCACGGTGGTCGAGACCGGGTTCGCGCAGCTGCCCGAGGACACCTACCGCAAGGTCTACGACAGCCATGTGCAGGGCTGGGCGAGAGAGCTGGGCGAGCTGGCCGGCTACCTCGATGCCCCCTGATCTTCGGCGTGACCTCCAGCCTGACGTCGAGGCGGTCGCCGAGCAGGTCTTCGCCGCACTGGCCGACCCCCGCCGCCGGGCCATCCTGGCCGCGCTGGCCGCCGGCGGGCCGGTCACCGCCACGGACCTGGCCGCCCGGCTGCCGATCACGCGGCAGGCGATCGCCAAGCACCTGGCCCTGCTGACCGACGCGGGCCTGGTGACGGCCGAACCCGGCGAGCGGCGGCGGGTCCGCTACCGGCTGCGCTCCGCGCCGATGAAGGTCGCGCAGCAGTTCCTGGCCGCGCTGGCCCGCGACTGGGACAGCCCGCTGAACGCCCTGAAGGAGCACCTCGACCGAGGTGCCTGAACACGACAACGAAAGGCGGACATCACGATGGAGACCCCTCCGATCGTCACCCCGCAGGAGTGGAAGGCCGCGCGCGAGCAGCTGCTGGTGCGGGAGAAGGAGGTGACCCGGGCCCGGGACGCGCTGGCGGCACAGCGGCGGCGGATGCCGTGGCTGCCGGTAGAGAAGGAGTATTCCTTTGACGGACCCAAGGGCAGCGCGAGCCTGCTCGACCTGTTCGAGGACCGGCGCCAGCTGATCATCTACCGCGCCTTCTTCGAGCCGGGCGTGGTCGGCTGGCCCGACCACGCGTGCCACGGCTGCTCGATGATGGCCGATCAGGTCGCCGACCCCGTGCACCTGAACGCCCGTGACATCACCTTCGCCTACGCCTCGCGCGCCCCGCAGCCGGACATCGCCCGGCTGAAGGAGCGGATGGGCTGGAACTGGCCCTGGTACACGATCACCAGCGACTGGGACGTCGACTTCGGCGTGGACGAGTACCACGGCACCAACGCGTTCATCCGCGACGGCGACCGGGTGTTCCGCACCTACTTCGTCGACAACCGCGGCGACGAGGCGCTGGGCAGCACCTGGAGCTACCTCGACCTGGCCGCGCTCGGCCGCCAGGAGACGTGGGAGGACTCACCCGAGGGCTACCCGCAGAGCCCGCCGTACAACTGGTGGAACTGGCACGACGAATACGACCACCCCGAGATGGCCCAGGGACCGATGAAGGGCTGGGGAATGTTACGTTCTGACTATCGGACGGCGAGCAGGCCGGGAGCGGCGCGTGGACTTCACCGAGGACCCGCACCACCGGCCTGCCCCGGCCGTACCAGGGCGCCGGCCATGACGCAGCTGCTCGGCCAGCAAGCCAGGCCGCTGGACGGCCTGCGCGTGCTCGACCTGTCGCGGGCGGTGTCCGGGCCGCTCGCCGGCCGGATCCTGGCCGACCTCGGCGCCGACGTGGTCCGGGCCGAACTGCCCGGCACCGACGTCACGCAGGCATTCGGCAAGGTGACCCGCGGCCGTTCCGGACTGTACTCGCACGTCAACGCGGGCAAGCGGTCGATCCTGCTCGACCTGCACCAGCCCGGTGACGTGGCCCGGCTGCTCGACCTGGCCGCCGCCTGCGACGTGCTGGTGGAGAACTTCCGGCCGGGCGTGCTGGACCGGTTCGGGGCGGGCTGGCCCGCCCTGTCCGCCGTCAATCCCCGCCTGGTGATGCTGTCCATCTCCGGCTTCGGCCGGGAGGGAGACGATGCCGGGCGGGCCGCCTACGCGCCCGTCATCCACGCCGAGGCCGGCCTGATCGGACGCCAGGCCGATATCACCGGCGACCCGCCGGCCGACATCGCGTTCGCGCTCGCCGACGCGCTGGCCGGGCTGCACGGCACGATCGCGATCCTGGCGGCGCTGCGCCTGCGCGACCGCACCGGGACCGGCCAGCACATCGACCTGAGCATGCTCGAGGCGATGCTCGCCACCGACGACTACACCCACTACAGCATCGACGAGCACCCGGTCCGGTCGGCGCGCGGCGAGGTGTGGCCCGCGCCCGGCGGCCCGATCCTCATCTCCGCCGACCGCCGGTACCTGTGGCGCCAGCTGAAGACCTGCTTCGGCGTGGCCGACCCGGATCCCGACGCCCCGCTCGAGGACAAGCTGCGCGTGCGGGCAGGCGTCATGGCCGACTGGTTCGCCGCTCACCCGGACCGCGACGCGCTCAAGCGCGACCTGGAATCCGCCCGGCTGGCCTGGGCGGATATCAGGCACGCCGGGGATGTCCTGGCCGCGCCGTCCGTGGCCGGGCGCGATACCGTGGTCGAAGTCACCGATGGTGACGGGGAGAAGCGGCCCGTGGCGCGGATGCCCTACCGGTTCAGCGACGCCGCCTCCGGCCCCGTCCGCGGCGTCCCGGAACCCGGCGAGCACACCGACGCCATCCTCCGCGACTGGACCCGCCGCCCGAAGGTGCCGACCCCGCCGCGAACGCCATGAAAACCCGGATCCACTGCGTACGAACGCGCTGGATTCCCGGTTTCATGGCGTCTGGAACCAGGCCGACCGTCATGATCGAGCCAAGTTGACTGGACATGCGGTGCTGATGATGCTGTCTGGACTGATGATGCCATCCACGGCGGCGTAACGCCCATCAGGGATGAATGTCGAGCGGCGCCGTCCATGGAGTCGTTGACACCATCACGGCGCACTCATAAGGTTGGAGCGCTCCAACCCTTACCGAGGAGGGCCACGTGGCAGCCGCAGGGCAGACCGCCCGGAAACCTACCCTGGAGACCGTCGCGGCCCGGGCCGGCGTATCCAAGTCGCTGGTTTCGCTTGTCCTGCGCAACTCACCCAAGGTCAGCGCGACCAGCCGCGAGGCCGTCATGCGGGCCGTGGCCGAACTCGGCTACCGGCCCAACGCCGCGGCCCGGCTGCTCGCGGAGCGGCGATCGCACACGATCGGCGTGCTGCTGAACGACCTGCGCCAGCCCTGGTTCGCCGACATGCTCGACGGCCTGACACCAGCGCTGCACGCGGGCGGCAAGCACATCCTGCTCGGTGACGGCCGCATCGACCGGATGCTGGACGAGACCCTGACCTGGTCGTTCATCGACCTCGGCGTGGACGGACTGGTACTGGCCGGGTCGATCCCCATGTCCCAGGCCATCGTCGACGCAGCCAGCCAGATTCCCACCGTCGCCGTGGGCGGCCGTGGCCTGGACGTCGACCTGCCCCGCGCCGACATTCTCGCCAACGACAACCACCTCGGCGGCACGCTCGCGGTCCGGCACCTGATCGAGTTCGGGCACACCAGGATCGCGCACATCCACGGCCTGCCCAGCGTGGCCGGCCGGCTGCGCATGGAGGGCTACGAGGACACGATGCGGGCGGCCGGCCTCGGCGACTACGTCCATATCGAAGCCGGGGACATGAGCGAGGAAGGTGGCTACCGCGCCACGGTCCGCCTGCTGAGCGGCCGGGAGCGGCCGACCGCCATCTTCGCCGCCAACGACCTGACCTGCGTCGGCGCCCTGTCCGCCGCCGCGGCCCTCGGCGTCAGGGTCCCCGAGGAGCTGTCCCTGGTCGGCTTCGACAACTCCGTCTTCGCCCGCCTGCGAGCGCTGTGGCTTACCAGCGTGGACGCCACCGCGTTCGAGCTGGGCCAGCGGGCCGCCCGCATGCTGCT
>DAIOWL010000753.1:0-4027 GCA_036758545.1 Streptosporangiaceae bacterium
GCTCGGCCCGCTCGCGGAGCGGGTACCGGCCGAGGAAGCGCCGGGAGCTGAGCTGCCCGATCTGGTCATCCACAACGAACGGGCGAAGCGCGTGCTCGGCTGGCGGCCGCGTCCCGCCGAGACCACGATCGCGGAAACCGCGGAAAGCCTGCGCGACCTCGGACTCCTGCAGCGGCGGGCCTCGTAGGCTGGTCTTATTGACTACGACGACGAACTGCGGCGGCATAACGAGGTCCTGCGCTGGGCATATGGTGTCCAGCCTCGTGAGCGTGTCCTTGACATCGGTTGCGGGAGCGGGCAGACGACCCGTGAGGTCGCGCGCATGGCCCAGGCAGGCAGTGCGCTCGGGGTCGACATCTCTGTGCCTGCCATCGAACGCGCACGCGAGCTCGCCGAGGCGCAGGGGGTGCGCAACGTCACCTTCGAGCAGGCCGACGCGCAGGTCCACCGCTTTCCGCGGGAGCGTTTCGACCTGGCGATCAGCAGGTTCGGCACGATGTTCTTCACCGAGCCAGTGGTCGCGTTCACCAACATCGGGCGGGCGCTCCGCCCGGCCGGGCGCCTGGTGATGATGGTCTGGCAGGCTCACGATCGCAACGAGTGGGACATGGCTATCCAGCGCTCCCTGACTGGGTCCGAGGGGTCGGCAGCCATCGCTTCCGCGGGACCGGATCCGTTCTCACTGGCCGATCCGCCGGTCGTGACCAAGATCCTGCAGGCTGCGGGGTTCGCCGACGTCACCTTCACGGACGTCCGCGAACCCATGTACTTCGGCCCGGACGTGGCCACCGCCCTTGACTGGATCCGCGGCTTCGCGAGCACCAGGGAAACACTCAACCGCCTGGATCCCGCCGCCGCCGCACGTGCGCTCGGGCGGCTGCGCGTGATGCTCGCCGCGCACAGCGGCGACAAGGGTGTGAGGTTCGATTCCCGCGCCTGGATCGTCACCGCTCGCCGCTCGTCCTTAGGATCCGGGCAACGGCTCCCGGCGGCACAATCCGCGGATCCTGGAAGTCGCATCGGTGGTCAGGCGGACCTGGGCACCTGGGCGAGGTCGGGCTGCTCGGGGCCGTGCGGGATGTCGAACGACTCCTCGCCGGTGCGCAGCAGCCGGAGCACGATGCTGGCCGTGTAGTCCGGGCTCTGCACCACCATGCCCGGCCGGGGCGAGGCGCCGAGGGTGTACATGCCGCCGCCGAACTCGGTCGCGGTGACCGAAGGCAGCAGCAACGACACCGCGATACCGTCGCCGGCCAGTTCCTGGCGCAGGACCGCGCTCAGCATGTTGACCGCCACCTTGGTCGACGCGTAGGCGCCGACGCCGGCCGCGACCCGTCGGGTCGTGCCAGAGCTGATATTCACGATCCGGCCGAAACCTTGCTCACGCATGGCTGGCAGCACCGCCTGCGTCACCGCCAGCAGGCCGACCACGTTGAGCTGCAAGACCTGGCTGAACTCGGCCAGGTCCACCTGGTCCAGCGGCCCGTGCATACTGGCGCCGGCGTTGTTCACCAGTCCGTCGATCCGCTGGTGCCGGTCGAGTGCGGCGGCTGTCAGGTCGCGCACCTGCGCCGGATCGGTCACGTCGGTGGACACGGCCAGCGCTCCGTCGAGTTCCTCGCTCAGCGCGGCCAGCCGGTCGGCCCGGCGCGCGGCCAGCACCGGATAGGCCCCGGCGGCATGCAGCAGGCGGGCGGTGGACGCGCCGATACCAGAGGACGCACCGGTAACGATCACCGCCTTGCCGGCCAGGTCAATGAGATCGGTCATGAGCCAGCCTGTACCCGTCCGGATGAGGTCCTCACGAGAATCTCCAAGCACATCGAGCCCGCCTTGTTCACCGTGCTACAGCAAGCAAGGATGACACACGCAGGAAGCCCGCTAAGACGCAGCCGGGCACGTCCGCACGCCGCTTCCTTCGGAGCGAACGATATCCGGCTGGAGTACCAGACAGGCGCACAATGGGCTTTGATTATGCTCCAACAGCGGCAGGCATTTCAGTGTGAGCTGGATGCTATCGATGCCAAGGTCATCGAGCTGTTCGGCCTGGTCGTCCCGGAGCTGGCCAGGGCGACCCATGTCCTCCTGAACGGCGACAACGGGGTAGCCGAGGTGCTGGCCTAACACAAGCTGGTCATCGACCTCCTCTGCCCGGAAATCGAGGAACTGGCCAAAAGGCTATCCTGCTGCAGGCGCCCGTTGCTTCAGACCTGCGCTTCCTGCTCTACGTGGTGAGGATCCTGCCCGAGCTCAAGCGCTCACACCACCTCGTCGCACAGATCGCCTCGGCATACCGGTCGCTGCGTATCAATGATCCCGCAGGGACCAAGTGTGTCTCTCAGGCAATAGCCATGCTTGCCGATGAACCGTATCCGGAAACGAGCAGCGTTCTCGGTGGAACGGCTTTCCGGCGACTACGCCTCGACCTGTACCGCGTCCTTTATGAATTGACTCGCAATACCGTCTATATTTTGCATGTAGGCCGCGTCTACCACCCTGAGCAGGTATTACGCGCGGAGGAATGAGCAACTGCCAGTCGCCGCAACACTCCTCGTCCAGAGTTGTCCGACATGGTAAATAAGCTTCAGCGGAACAGTGAGCCATATCCTCGCCTACTTGGTGGCTAGCGCATTGTCGAGCTTCGTGATGAAGGATGTCTTACGGCGGTGCCGTTGGCGCAGGTCGGCGGCGTAGGCAGCCAAACCGGCATCGTCGCCGGCGCGGTGGTAAGCGTCCTGGAGCCTCCCAAAGGTCTTGATCGCCTTGGGATAGCGGTACTTATCAGCGGCTCGCTCCAGGCCCAGCTCGATCAGGTCCTGGTAGGGGCGGATCACGTCGGCGGGATGATCCTTCTCCCGCAGCTCGATCAGCTGGAACCACTGGGATTCGGGGATCTGGCCCGGGTTCGCCATCGCGGCCGCCCACGCCTCACCGAGCAGGTCCTCGCGGATCAGGACGCTGATCAGCTCGGTAACGTATCGCGGGTCGGCACGGCCCCGGTCGCGGAGCAGGTTGAGTGCCCAGCCGCCGAGATCGGCCCACTGGTTCGCCTGCTGGGCCGTGTGACGGAGCTTGAGGTAGTCCTGATGGATGGTCCGCCGTTGGTAGATCTCGCGGCGTACGGCAACTGCATCCGCGTTCATACCGCGGTCCAGCAGCAAGCCGACAAGCTGGTCGCGGAGCTGGTCGGCCTGGTACCCCGACGGATGCTCGGCCAGCCCCTTGCGCGCCCAGCGCTCGGCATCGTCCTCCCGCCCGCAGGCGCGAAGGACCTCGGCGATCTCGCCGTACCGGTGCGCGCCGCGCAGGTCCTCGGCCAGCACTGCGACGTGGGCGTCGACATCGCCGGACACCCCGGCCAGTTGCTCTCGCAGATCCCTGATTCCCCACTGGGCCGCCCAAGAGTCCGGGTCGGCGGTCGCGGCCCGTTCCGCGGTCAGCCGGGCGACCTCGGCGAGACCACGCTGTCCGAGCGCTTCCGCGAACTCTTTCAGGCAGATGGCGGGCCAGCCCGGTCCGTCGAGTTGCCTGGACACCAGCCACGCCGCCAACTGCCGCGCGTCCGGAGGCGCGGCCCGGCAGGCCCGTGCGTACAGGTCCATCAGCGTCCGCAGGTCATCGCCCACGATCCCAGCCGAATCATCCATGTACATGAGCGCGGCCGTAACCCGCTCCACCGCCCGCCGTGCCAGCGGCCTCGCGCTCCCAGCATCGCCTGCCTCGATCATGCCCTCGATTACGACGGCCACCGCCCGGGCTCGCTGGGAGTACTCACGGTGCCCGTGGTACGGATGCTGCCGCCGGTCCCGCCGCAGCCCATCGATCAGCTGCCGGCCCTCGGCGACCGGGACGTCAGTCATCGCACCGCCTTCTGGTTCATGTCCGCCATCGACGCCGCCGACGGTCCATGCTCATTTCCGATCTCGGTAAGCAAGACGTCAAGAAGCCGGAGTGAGCACCTTTGCCAGCCCGGCCAGCCGCGCGGTCACCTCACCGGCGTCGAACGTGTCGTCCAGCTCGGCCTGGT
>DAIOWL010000754.1:0-1183 GCA_036758545.1 Streptosporangiaceae bacterium
GCTCTCTGCGGTGAAACGCGGCGCGTGCTAGCGCGGACGGACCAGGGTGAAGGTCCACCTGGTACCGGTCGAACAGCGGCAGCCACTCCTTCCGGATTCCGAGGTCGGAGCCGTTGCCGGTGGACGAGGAGGAGGCGGCGCACTGGTGCATCTGGACGATGATCCAGTCCACCGTCTCGTCCCGGCGGCCGGCCGCCAGCGTCCGCTCCAGCCAGGCGGTCTGCGTCCCGCCGGAGTAGCCCCTGATGTAGAACGACGTGCCCGGCTTGATCGCCGGGTGGCCGGTGCCTGCCACCGGGGTCAGCGCCGCCGGGCCAGCCACGAAGGCGGCCGCGTCCTGGAAGACCACATCGTCGGCGTCGAGCGAGACGAACAGCACCGAGCCGATCCGGAAGGAGTACCAGCGGCCGCCGAAGCCGGGCACCCGGTTGTCCGGCAGGGTGTAGCGGGACAGGTAGGAGGTGAAGCCCTGCGGGCCGTTGTAGAACTCGACCTCGTGGTTGCCCAGGCACGGCATCCAGGGCCGGTTCGAGGCGGAGGTCTGGTTGTTGTTGCCGAAGTCGCGCCATACCTCGGGCTGGGCCGTGGGATTCAGGTTCGCGTAGCACAGGTCGCCGTTGAGCAGGTGGAACAGCGGCTGGAAGGATTCCACCGTCTCGACTGCGTACGCGCTCTGGCCGTACGAGAGTACCCATGCGGTGTTCGGCGTGGCCAGGTCGCCGAAACTGGTGAAGCGGAACGCGGCCCGGCCCGCCGGCGCGGTGCGGAACGTGGCGCTGAACGGGTCGGTGGCGTTGCTGTCGTTGTCCGCGGTCACCGCGTAGGCGTACGTGGCGCCGGGCCGCAGGCCGCCGACGCGGGCGTGGTAGGTCCAGACCGTCTCGCCGCTGATTCCGTCGGTGTAGGGGCGGGGCTCGGCCGGGATCACCCGCTGCCCGATCCGCACCCGAGGCCGCCTCGCCTGGCCGGCGGAGGCCCAGGAGACGACGACCCCGGTGGCCGGGCTCTCGCTCCAGGTGAGGTGGACCTGCTCAGGGGTACCGTCGCTCGCGGCGCGCGACCGGCGGGCCCGCGTCGCTGCCTTCGCCGGGCTCGCCGTGGCCGCCGCAAGAAGGCCAGTGCCGCCGGCGCCGGCCAGTACCTGGCGGCGTGAGATCCCAGGGGGGCCAGGGGGGTTTGGGGG
>DAIOWL010000754.1:1193-4025 GCA_036758545.1 Streptosporangiaceae bacterium
AAACCGGGGGGGTCTAGGGGGGGTCGTCCCCCCGGGCTAGCACTGTTCTCCGGCACGATGGAAAGCTAACGCCGGAGAGTGAACACCGGATGGCGGGCCGGGATGACCGGCTCCGCCATCCGATGAATTATCTCAGCTCAGCAGCCTCAGATGCGCGTCCAGGCCTCGCTCAGCACGGCGCGCAGGATCCGCTCGATCTCGTCGAAGTGCTCCTGGCCGCAGATGAGCGGCGGGGCCAGCTGGATGACCGGGTCGCCGCGGTCGTCGGCCCGGCAGACCAGCCCGGCGTCGAACAGCGCCTGGGACAGGAACCCGCGCAGCAGCCGCTCGGACTCCTCGTCGGTGAACGTCTCGCGCGTCGCCTTGTCCTTGACCATCTCGATGCCGTAGAAGTACCCGGCACCGCGGACGTCCCCGACGATCGGCAGGTCGTTCAGCTTCTCCAGGGTGGAACGGAACCCGGCCTCGTTGGCCCGGACGTTCCCGAGCAGGTCTTCCTTCTCGAAGATGTCCAGGTTGGCCAGCGCCACCGCGCTCGACACCGGGTGCCCGGCGAACGTGATGCCGTGCAGGAACGTGGCCGTCCCCGCGTTGAACGGCTCCATCAGCGCGTCGCTGACCATCATGCCGCCGAGCGGCGAGTAGCCGGAGGTGACGCCCTTGGCGAAGGTGATGATGTCCGGCTGGTAGTCATACCGCTGGGAGCCGAAGTAGTAGCCGAGCCTGCCGAACGCGCAGATCACCTCGTCGGAGACCAGCAGCACGCCGTACCGGTCGCAGATCTCCCGTACCCGCTGGAAGTATCCGGGCGGCGGCGGGAAGCAGCCGCCGGAGTTCTGCACCGGCTCGAGGAAGACCGCGGCGACCGACTCCGGGCCCTCCCGCAGGATCGCCCGCTCGATCTCGTCCGCGGCCCAGCCGCCGAACTCCGCCTCGTCACCGGCCACGAAGTCAGGGGCCCGGTAGAAATTGGTGTTCGGCACCCTGACGCCGCCGGGCGGCAGCGGCTCGAACGCGTGCTTGATGTCGGCCAGGCCGGTGATGGCCAGCGCGCCCATCGACGTGCCGTGGTAGGCGATGGTCCGGCTGAGCACCTTGTACCGGCCGGGCTCGCCGGTCAGCTTGAAGTACTGCTTGGCCAGCTTCCACGCCGACTCGACGGCCTCCGAGCCGCTGGTGGTGAAGAAGACCCGGTTCAGGTTTCCTGGGGCCAGCTCGGCCAGCCGGGCGGCCAGCTCGATGGCCTTCGGGTGCGCATAGGACCACAGCGGGAAGTAGGCGAGCTCGGCCGCCTGCCGCGCCCCGGCCTCGGCGAGCTCGGTACGGCCGTGCCCGACCTGGCTCACGAACAAGCCGGACAGTCCGTCCAGGTAACGCTTGCCGTGCTGGTCGTAGACGTACGCCCCGGAACCACGCATGATCACGGGGACGTCACTGTCCGCGTAGGCGGACATGCGGGTGAAGTGCAGCCAGAGATTGCGCTTGGCGGTGTCCTGTGCGTCGCTGATGGCGTCGGAGGATGTCATCTTGTTCCCCATGAGTAGGTTTGCTTGCGGAGCTTGAGGTAGACGAATGTCTCTGTGCTGGTCACGAACGGCACGGCGCGGACCCGGCCCAGGATCTCGAGCAGGTGATCGTCGTCCTCGCAGACGACCTCCGCGAGGACGTCGAACGAGCCGGCGGTGATGACGACGTAGTCGATCTCCTCCATGTCGGCGAGCTGCCCGGCCACCTTCTCCAGGTCGCCGTCGGTCTTGATAGCGATCATGGCTTGCCGCCGGAAGCCCAGGGTCAGCGGATCGGTGACGGCGACGATCTGCATCACGCCGGCGTCCTGGAGGCGCTGCACGCGTTGCCGGACGGCCGCCTCGGACAGCCCCACGGCCTTGCCGATCGCGGCGTAGGAACGTCGGCCGTCCTGCTGCAGCTGCTCGATGATCTGCTTCGAGACGTCGTCGGGTACGAGACCACCAGAATTCTGGGAAGGGAGCGTCCTCGGGCTTCGCGCCATACCGCCGTCTCCTCTCCCGGCCTCGGGCCCTTGCGGTTCTCGGGTTTATGTCGGCCTACTAGTCAACTGATTTCGTAGGTATGAGTAAAGATAGCAACTGAATCACTTGTGAAGATAGTCCAGCTCTGCGAAGCTCGTCGCAGAGGATCACGCGGATGGAGGGCTGAAGATGGCAGACCGCGCGCTGCAGAACTTCGTGAACGGCAAGTACGTCGACGCTAGCGACGGACGTACCAGTGACCTGATCGACCCCAGTACCGGCGAGGTCTACGTGCAGGCCCCGGTGTCCGGGCGCCAGGACGTGGACGCCGCCATGCAGGCCGCAGCGAACGCGTTCGAAGGGTGGCGGGACACCACTCCGTCCGAGCGCAGTCTGGCCATGTTCCGGATCGCCGACGCGATCGAGAAGCGGGCCGACGACATCGTCGCGGCGGAGACCCGCAACACCGGCAAGCCGGTCGCGCTGACGGCCTCGGAGGAGGTCCCGCCCGCGGTGGACCAGATCAGGTTCTTCGCCGGCGCCGCCCGGGTGCTCGAGGGCCGCAGCGCGGGTGAGTACATGAAGGATCACACCTCGATGATCCGGCGCGAGCCGATCGGCGTGTGCGCTCAGGTCACCCCGTGGAACTATCCGATGATGATGGCGGTCTGGAAGTTCGCGCCGGCCATCGCGGCGGGTAACGCGATCGTGCTCAAGCCCTCCGACACGACGCCTGTCTCTACCCTGCTGCTGGCCGAGATCGCGGCTGAGTTCCTGCCGCCAGGGGTGTTCAACGTGGTCTGCGGTGACCGGGACACCGGCCGCGAGCTCATCTCGCACC
>DAIOWL010000755.1:0-4014 GCA_036758545.1 Streptosporangiaceae bacterium
TGCCGAGGCGAAACCGGACTTGGCCGTCGAGAACCGACCAGCGCTCTACCTGACGCGGGTGCCGATGAGCGGGCAGCGAGCCGCCCGAATCGACCAGGCAGTCCACGATCAGGTTCTCGCCCTCGCGCTGGAACGCGTAGCGGACCCGGTTGACCGGATCATGGACGAG
The DNA here is from genome assembly GCA_036758545.1 of Streptosporangiaceae bacterium. GTDB lineage: Bacteria > Actinomycetota > Actinomycetes > Streptosporangiales > Streptosporangiaceae > Palsa-504. The sequence goes on from DAIOWL010000755.1 coordinate 170, forward strand.
TTCAGCCATCGACGTGCTCCCCTCGTTGTCGTCCCGCATATCGCCAGAGGCTAAGCCTGCGGCCCGGCCCAGCGCTTGAACAAAATTCACCTCCTGCCCGAACTCGATCCAGTTGCAGAACCACAGCCGGCCCACGTGCCACTGTGCCACTCAGGAATTCAAGAGCAATAAGCAGAGGGCCGAACGGGCCGGGCAGACGCATGTCCCATCACGCCTGCCTGATCGCCTGCGGTCCGCTCCGCCTGCTTACGGGCGGCTTCTGCGCTCGGGATGTGTCGGCGCGAAATGCTGGGGGAACGCCAGGTTGCGGCACCGCTGGTGGCGCAGCGCGCCGCACACGGGGCACTCCGACTGGCTCACCGCCGGTTCTAGCCGGGCCATAGTGTCAGCATCGAGCTTGCGGGGCTCCGGCGCCGCGGGAAGCCGCAGCGGCCCTCGCACTGCCAGTTCGGTTACGAACCGCTGATACTCGCGTTCGCACTGTTCGCACCGGCAGCCCCGCGCCCAGGCCAGCACCGTGCCATGCGGCGGCGGCGCGGGCGGCAGGTTGCCCCATGCGGTCATGCATCTACGGTAAGACAGCGGTTTGTCCGGCTGGTACTGCCAGATGATCAGCGGAACCCGCGGATCGCGATCCTCAGGTCGCGTCGCTGGGGCTGAATTGTCCCCCGGCCCGGCGGATGCCGCCGATGCGGGGGCTGGCCGCCTCCAGCGTGGTTGTGGTGACCGGCCCGGCGGAGCTGCCCTTCAGCCAGGCTGGCCAGGACTGCTGCCAGTAGCCCCAGCCGTTGTCCCAGGCGAGCGGGCGCGGGGTGCCGGTGATGGTCACCGGGTCGCCCCGGTAAGCGGTGTGCCGCCACCAGGCTGCGCCTTCAGCAGTCATCCGGACGCAGCCGTGACTGCAGTTCTCCACACCCAGGCACCACAAGCCGCCGGGGCTCTGGTGCAGGTACTCGCCGCTGTTCGAGATCTGCACGTCGTTGTAGACGATCTCGTGGTAGTACCCGGGCTGGCCGGGCTTGATGTTCGGCGAGGTCATCCAGACCGAGTCGTAGCTGCCCATGGTGAGGTGAACGCCGCTGGTGGTGTAGAAGTCGTTGCCGAAGGAGTCGTAGCCACCCATCCCGCCACTGACCGGGATCTTCCTGGCGAGCGACCCGTTGGTATAGAAGCGGGCCTTGTCGGTCTTCAGGTTGACCTTGACGATGTGCGAATCGCCGATCTTGAACGAGCGGCTCAGGTCGCTCCCGCCCCACAGGCCCGGCCCGGCAGGGACGCCGGTCAGGTGCGCGGTCAGCGTCACATGCTCGTGGGCCGGCCAGTAGCTCTGCGTACGGAAGACAACCTCGCTGTCCGAGGCCCAGAACCACGCGCCGGTGACCGGGACGTCGCTGCCGACCTCGAGGGCACGCTCCACCGCGGCCCGGTCCGAGCGGGCCACGTCGTAGTTGAAGTCGATGATGATCGGCATGCCGACACCGACGGTCTCACCGGAGTTGGGAGTAATGCTGCTGACCTCAAGGGTGCGAGCCGCGCTCTTGGTGGTGAAATGCGTGACCTCGGTCGTCGCCGCGCCCTTGCTGTTCCTGGCGACGGCGGTGACAGTGTAGGAGGTGGCGGGCTTCAGCCCCCACCCCGTCGACCAGCTCGTGCTGCCCGGCCCGTACTGCCCGGTCACGGCGGAGTCGGCGGACGCCACCGTGACCTGGGTGAGCGTGCCTCCCGACGCCGCGATCTGCACCTGAGTGTCGGGAGCGACCTTCGCCGTGCCGTTGGTCGGCGTAACGGTCACGACCGCGGACGGCGTGGGTTTGGCGGCTACCTGCTGTGCGGCCAGATGCTCAGTCGTTACCGGGCGCGTCGTCGTCACATACGCGATCCCGCCCGCCAGCACGAGTCCGGCAGCCCCCGCGACCAGCCATCGTTCGTTCCGCACTGCGGGCCTCACCATCCATGAAAGACCTGAGATTTAGCGGAATAGTACCGGTCCCAGCACGATGCCTGGCGCGCCGGGCTACCGCCTGCGCCAGGCTCGCGACGAGCCCAGAACATCCGCTCCTGCGGAAAAGCCATACCCGGCCGGCTTTCTCGCCATGCGGGATCACTCGCCAGGCCATCCATGCAGCCGAACCCACCAGTCCAGGTGCCCGGTTACGGCCGGAGCTCGAGGACAACGTTGACCGGGGTCTGGGCGACCTGCCGGAACCGGCTGAAGCCTGCGTCGTCGGCCAGCTGCCGTATCGCTGCGGGGCCGGCCTGGGCGCCGAGCGCGATCCCGCCGGGCTGGGCCAGGGCGGCCGGCGTGCACTGGAACGTGGACGCCGCGTAGCTGAGCGCGGCCATCGGGCTGGCCAGGTTCGCTGCGTAGTCGTCGGCCGCGCTGGGCTCCACGACCAGGACGGCGCCATCGGGGGCGAGGGCCTTGCGGGCGTGGGCCAGCGCGGCGGCCGGGTCGCCGAGGTCGTGGAGGGTGTCCAGCAGGCAGATCAGGTCGAAGCCGTCGGCCGGGTAGCTGGTCGCGTCGAGCGTCTCGAACCGGATGCGGCCGCCGAGGCCGGCCTGGCCGGCCTGCTGCCGGGCGACCTGGATGGAGCGGTCGTGAAAGTCATAGCCGTGGATGCTCGCCTGCGGGTAGGCGCGGGCTAGCAAGATGGCGGCCACTCCGTGGCCGCAGCCGACGTCGGCGACCCGGCCGCCGGCGGCGAGCCGGTCGGCCACCCCGGGCAGGGCAGGGACCCACTCGGTGGTGAGGCTGGCGGTGTAGCCGGGGCGGAAGAACCGCTCGGTGCCCTCGAAGACAGCCGGGTCCTGCTCGTGCCAGGGGATGCCGGCGCCGGTGCGGAACGCTCCGGCGAGACGGTCGATGCCCGCGAACCAGCCGCGGGTGATGGTGGCGCCGCCGGCCAGGAAAGCCGGCGATGCCTCGTCGGCGAGCACCGCGGCGGCTTCGGCCGGCAGCACGTACCGCCCGTCGCCCTCCCGGTAGGTGAGGAATCCGGCGGCGGCCTGCTGGGACAGCCACTCCCTCAGGTAGCGTGCCGCCGTGCCGGTGCGGGCGGCCAGTTCGTCCTGGGTGGCCGGCCCGCCGTCGGCCAGTGCCCGGTACAGCCCGAGCTGGTCGCCGACCGCCACCATGGCCGTGGTGGCCGCGCCGGTCATCGCGCCGAGCAGGCGGTGCACGTTCTGCTCGATCAGTTCAGTGTTCATCGGAAAAACCTCCGCAATGTGGATGGATCAGGCCCTGCCGCAGACGCTAGGCCGCGGGCGCCCGGCACGGCTGAGCCGAACATGAGGCGAAGCTGAGCGGCCCGGCTCAGCTTCGCCTCAGCCAGGGCTCACCGATGCGGCCCCCGCCGTCCCTACGGTGGCCAGGTCACCACGTACCGAAGAGGAGCACGACATGCATATGCAGGTCATCACGTTCAAGCTGGACGGCATCGACGATGCGGCGTATCAGGCTCACGCCGAGCAGCACGCGCCCGTGTTCGCCGCGCTGCCGGGTCTGCGCGCGAAGATCTGGCTAGCCAACGCGCAGGCCAGGACCTACGGTGGTATCTACACGTGGGACGACGTCGCCGCGATGCGGGCTTACCAGGGCGGGAAGATCTTCCAGGGGTTGCAGGCTAACCCCCACATGATCGATGTGGCCGTCAGGGACTTCTCGGTCCTGGCCGGGCCCACGAAGGTGACCCGAGGCGGGTACTGACGGATGACCGAAGCACGACCGGGTCGGCGATGAGCGGAACCTTGCGAACGTTGCTAGGTGCCCGGGCGGCCGCCGTGGTCGGCCGGCAGGCCGAGCGGGCGGTGCTGCTCAAGCTGGCCGAGCGTGACCGCCCGCTGGT
>DAIOWL010000756.1:0-4006 GCA_036758545.1 Streptosporangiaceae bacterium
GTCACCGTCGACCTGTCCCGGGCCAGGTTCCAGGCCGACCCGGCCGCGCTGTGGCGGCACGCCTACGGCGAGGCAGGGCGGTACCTGCGCCGGGATTTCTGGAATCCGGACATGTCCGGGGTGGACTGGGACGGCGTACTCCGTGGCTACCGGCCGCTGCTCGACCGGATCCGCAGCGCGGGTGACTTCGCCGACTTGCTCTGGGAGGTCCTGGGCGAGCTCGGCACGTCGCACGCGTACGTGACCGCGGCCTCGGATGGCACGGGCGATCACACCCCGGTGGGACAGCTCGGCGCGGACATCTCCCGCGACCCGGCCGGCCGCTGGCTGGTGGACCGGGTGCTGCCGGGGGAGACGTCCGACCCGCGGGCGCGCTCGCCGCTCGAGGCGCCCGGCGTGGTGATCAAGCCCGGCGACGAGCTGATCGCGGTGGACGGGCGGCCGGTCGATCCGCTGCTCGGTCCCGCGCCCTTGCTGGCCGGCACCGTGGGCAAGCCCGTCGAGCTGGGGGTACGCCCGCAGGGTGCCGATCCCGAGGTGCGGCGCCGCGTCGTGGTCGTGCCGCTGCGCGACGAGCGGCGGCTGCGCTACCAGGACTGGGTCGCCGGGCGGCGCCGTCTGGTCCGTGAGCTCGGCGACGACCGGATCGGTTACCTGCACATCCCGGACATGATGGGCGAGGGCTGGGCCGACTTCCATCGCGACCTGCGCACCGAGATGGGTTTCGACGCGCTGGTCATGGACGTGCGCGGGAACGGCGGCGGGCACATCTCCCAGCTGGTGGTGGAGAAGCTCGCCCGCCGTGTCATCGGCTGGGACCATGGACGCTGGATCCGGCCGTCGTCGTATCCCCAGGACGGGCGGCGCGGCCCGGTGGTCACCGTGGCCGACGAGTTCGCCGGGTCGGACGGGGACATCGTCACGGCCGCGGTCAAGCTGCTCGGCCTCGGCCCTGTGGTCGGCACCCGCACCTGGGGTGGCGTGGTCGGCATCGACGGTGTCCCCGGACACGAGCTGGTCGACGGCACCCACATGACCGTGCCGCGGTACGCGTTCTCGTTCGACGAGTACGGCTGGGGCGTGGAGAACTACGGCGTCGACCCGGACGTGGAAGTGCTGCTGACGCCGGACGACTGGGCCGCGGGGCATGACCCGCAGCTGGAGACCGCGGTGCGGCTCGTGCTCGAGGCGCTGGAGAAGCAGCCGCCCAAGGTGCCAGCCGACCCGGCGACCGGCCCGTCCAGAGTCCGCCCGCCGCTGCCTCCGCGGGGAACCGCCTGATGGCGGCCGGTTACCTGCGGTACCCGCATATCCACGGCGACCTACTCACCTTCACGGCCGGGGACGACGTCTGGCTCGCGCCGGCCGCGGGTGGCCGGGCCTGGCGGCTGACCGCCGACGACGTGCCGGTGAGTTACCCGCGCTTCTCCCGCGACGGGTCCCAGCTGGCCTGGACGAGCTGGCGGGACGGGAACCCCGAGGTTTACGCGGCCGGCACCGAGGGCGGCCCGGCGGCCCGGCTCACCTACTGGGGCGACCCCCAGACCAGGGTCACCGGGTGGACGGCGGCGGGCGAGGTGCTCTCCGTCACCGCAGCGAGCCAGCCGGCGCAGAAGTACCGGCGCGCATACGCGGTCCCTGGCGACGGCGCCACGCCGCCGCGGCTGCTGCCGTTCGGCCCGGTCACCGACCTGGCCATCGAGGACGCGGGCACCGCCCTGCTCACCGGGAGCGTGGCCCATGAGCCCACGTTCTGGAAGCGGTACCGCGGCGGCCGGGTCGGCCGGCTGTGGACCGCCACCGGCACAGACCCGCTGTTCACGCGGGTGCTGACGGACCTGGATGGTCAGCTGGCGGCGCCGATGCTGGTCGGGGGCCGGCTGTTCTTCCTGTCTGATCACGAGGGCACCGGGAACATCTACTCGTGCGCGCTGGACGGCAGCGGCCTGGCCCGGCATACCGATCATGACGGCATGTACGCGCGGAACCCGGCCACGGACGGGCAGCGGATCGTCTATCACGTGGCCGGCGATATCTGGGTCCTGGACTCACCCGAGGCGGACGGGCCGCGCAAGCTCGAGGTCACCCTGGGCTCTCCGGCGCCGGCCCGCGCCCCCCGGCTGGTCTCCGCGTGCGATCACCTCGGCAGCCTGGACTGCGACGAGACCGGGCAGGCCAGCGTGGTCGAGGTGCGCGGTACGGTGCACTGGCTGACGCATAAGGACGGCCCGGCCCGCGCGCTGCACGTCGATCCGGCGGCCCGGGCCCGGCTGCCGCGGGTGCTCGGCGAGACCGGGCAGGCGGTCTGGGTCACCGACGCCGCGGGGGCCGATGCCCTGGAGATCACCAGCACCAGCGGCGAGCCGGATGCCTCCACCCTCGCCGCGGGCCGGCTCGGGGACGTGACCAGCCTGGCCGCGTCCCCGGACGGAGCTACCGTCGCGACCGCCGCGCGGGACGGCAGGCTGCTGGTCGTCGACGTGGCGTCCGGGCAGGTCACCGAGCTGGCCGCGTCCGACGACGGCGCGATCAGCGGGCTGTCCTGGTCGCCGGACTCGGCCTGGCTCGCCTGGGCCCAGCCCGCTATCAGGAACCTGGCCCGGATCAGGATCGCCCGGGTACAGGCCCCTGCGGGGGGGTCTGGGGGGGATCAGGGTTTCGTCCCCCCGGGCCAGCACGTCGTCGACGTGACCGACGGGCGGTTCGCCGACTCCTGCCCCGTCTTTACCCTCGACGGGCTCTACCTGGCCTTCCTGTCCCAGCGCAGCTTCGACCCGGTCTACGACACGCACACGTTCGACCTGGCGTTCCCGCTCGGCGGCCGCCCCTACCTGGTGCCGCTGGCCGAACAGACCCCGTCGCCGCTCGGTCCGCTGCCCGGCGGCCGGCCACTGGCCCAGGACGATGAGGATCCCGCGGCCGAGGCGGCCGTCGCGGTCGACCCGGACGGCCTGGCCGGGCGGGTGGTGGCCCTCCCGGTGGAGGAGGCGCGTTACGGCTCCCTGCGCCCGGTCAAGGGCGGCCTGGCGTGGCTGCGCGAGCCGGTCGCCGGCGTGCTCGGCGAGGGCGGCGCCGGCCCCGACGACGACCGGCCGCGTCCGGCGCTGCAGCGCTTCGACCTGCGCAAGCGCGAGGTCAAGGAGCTGGCCGGCGGGCTGGACTGGTTCCGCGTCAGCGGCGACGGCACCCGGATCGTCATCCGCGACCACGACGAGCTGCGGGTCATCCCGTCGGCGGGCAAGCATGACGACGTGGGGGAGACCGTCACCGTCGACCTGTCCCGGGCCAGGTTCCAGGCCGACCCGGCCGCGCTGTGGCGGCACGCCTACGGCGAGGCAGGGCGGTACCTGCGCCGGGATTTCTGGAATCCGGACATGTCCGGGGTGGACTGGGACGGCGTACTCCGTGGCTACCGGCCGCTGCTCGACCGGATCCGCAGCGCGGGTGACTTCGCCGACTTGCTCTGGGAGGTCCTGGGCGAGCTCGGCACGTCGCACGCGTACGTGACCGCGGCCTCTGATGGCACGGGCGATCACACCCCGGTGGGACAGCTCGGAGCGGACATCTCCCGCGACGCGGCCGGCCGCTGGGTGGTGGACCGGGTGCTGCCGGGCGAGTCGTCCGACCCGCGGGCGCGCTCCCCGCTCGAGGCGCCCGGCGTCGCGGCCGGTCCGGGCGACGAGCTGGTCGCGGTGGACGGGCAGCCGGTCGACCCGCGGCGCGGCCCCTGGCCCCTGCTAGCCGGCACGGCCGGCAAGCCAGTCGAGCTAGTGTTGCGCCCGCAGGACGCCGATCCCGAGGTGCAGCGGCGGGTTGTGGTGGTGCCGCTGCGGTCGGACCGGCGGCTGCGGTACCAGGACTGGGTGGCCAGCCGGCGGCGCCTGGTCCGTGAGCTCAGCGACGGACGGCTCGGCTACCTGCACATCCCGGACATGATGGGCGAGGGCTGGGCGCACTTCCACCGTGACCTGCGCACCGAGATGACCCGGGACGGGCTGATCTTCGA
>DAIOWL010000757.1:0-4006 GCA_036758545.1 Streptosporangiaceae bacterium
TCCGCTGGAAGACCTCGACTACGGGGCCTACAACAGGTAACCGCGGGGCGATGTGGAGGGCACAAACCAGCCCCCCAGCCCCCCAGGTACGCCAGCACGAGCGGCCGCTCCCTTCGGGGAGCGGCCGCTCGTGTCATATATGGCGGTAAAAACCTCAGATCACGATGAACTGCGAAATCATGCAGAACGTGCTGTTGTTTCACGTGGTCCCCCAAATGTGACACCGCAACTGGTCGCCCCGCACAAAGAGTGCAAATGGGCCGGACCGGGCGAAGCACGCGGCCGTTCTGGGGACTCTTGGAAAGCGGTTGCGGGTTCCACCCGCACCGGGAGCGGGGCGCGGCGCGCTGTTGGCGCTGATGGTGGATGCAGGCCGGTGGCGGTGGGAATAACTCAGGCGAGGGGGTGCGTTGCAAACTTCGGACAGTTGGTGGGCTATGTCCCCGTGTGGTTTGGGGAACGGGTATCCTAGGTTTAGGAAAGCCGTGCGAACGACCGCAGTCGGCTGCCGGGGGATGATCAGTCGTCCTCCGGTTGATTTGGTCGGCGGGCATACGGGTGGTACCTTTTACATTCGTGCCCGTCTCCGCGCGGGTGCCTGCGTGCTAGCTGACAACGAGACGTTGGGTCCTTGAGGATCCGTTACGGGTGGTTGAAGCGCTGGCCGTGTGGACTCTCCCTCGCAGTCCGGATTCGAATGGGTGTGGGCTGCTACCTGTGAGACGGTGTTTGTCGTCGGCCGAAGGCTAAGCGCGACACACCCGACCTCGGGGGTCGGAGGAGATCCGAAACTCGCAGGTCAGACGGGTGGAAACGGCGGGAAACCGACGGAATTCTGACTCGCCACTGAGTGCACCGAAACCGGAAGAGCCGGTGGCGAGCACGCGAGCTTGACAGTAGGAACACGACGGGAAGACGGAGACTCGGTTGCCCACGATCCAGCAGCTGGTCCGCAAGGGCCGGCAGGACAAGGTGTCGAAGAACAAGACGCCGGCGCTCAAGCAGAGCCCGCAGCGCCGTGGCGTTTGCACGCGCGTCTACACGACCACGCCCAAGAAGCCGAACTCGGCGCTGCGCAAGGTCGCCCGCGTCCGGCTTACTAGCCAGATCGAGGTCACCGCCTACATCCCGGGCGTTGGGCACAACCTGCAGGAGCACTCGATCGTGCTGGTCCGCGGCGGTCGCGTCCGCGACCTGCCGGGCGTCCGGTACAAGGTCATCCGCGGTTCACTGGACACGCAGGGCGTCCGCAACCGCAAGCAGGCTCGCAGCCGCTACGGCGCGAAGAAGGAGAAGAGCTGAGATGCCGCGTAAGGGCCCCGCGCAGAAGCGGCAGCTGGTCACCGACCCGGTGTACGGCTCGCCGCTCGTTACCGCGCTCGCCAACAAGGTGCTCAAGGACGGGAAGCGCTCGCTCGCCGAGCGCACCGTTTACGGGGCGCTCGAGGGCTGCCGCGAGAAGAACGGCAACGACCCGGTGGTCACCCTCAAGCGCGCGCTTGACAACGTCAAGCCGACCCTTGAGGTCCGCAGCCGCCGCGTCGGCGGTGCCACCTACCAGGTCCCGGTGGAGGTGCGCGCCTCGCGCAGCACCACCCTGGCCCTGCGTTGGATCGTGCTGTACGCCCGCGCGCGCCGGGAGAAGACGATGACCGAGCGGCTGATGAACGAGCTGCTCGACGCCAGCAACGGCCTTGGCGCCAGCGTCAAGCGCCGTGAGGACACGCACAAGATGGCGGAGTCCAACAAGGCCTTCGCGCATTACCGCTGGTAACACCCAGAACTAGTACGAAGGACGCTTAACGTGGCCACCCAGACCGCCGCAGACCTCGCCAAGGTCCGAAACATCGGGATCATGGCGCATATCGACGCGGGCAAAACGACGACCACCGAGCGCATCCTGTTCTACACCGGCATCAACTACAAGATCGGTGAGGTCCACGAGGGCGCGGCCACCATGGACTGGATGGAGCAGGAGCAGGAACGCGGCATCACCATCACGTCTGCCGCTACCACGACGAGCTGGCTCGGCCACACCATCAACATCATCGACACCCCGGGACACGTGGACTTCACCGTCGAGGTGGAGCGCTCGCTGCGGGTGCTCGACGGCGCGGTCGCGGTGTTCGACGCGGTGGCCGGCGTGGAACCGCAGTCGGAGACGGTCTGGCGGCAGGCTAACAAGTACGACGTGCCCCGGATCTGCTTCGTCAACAAGATGGACCGGGTGGGCGCCGAGTTCCACCGCTGCGTGGACATGATCGTGGACCGGCTGGGCGCGACCCCGCTGGTCGTCCAGCTGCCGTGGGGCGTCGAGTCCGACTTCCGCGGCGTCATCGACCTGGTGCGCATGCGCGCGCTGCTGTGGCAGACCGAGGGCAAGGGCGACAAGTACGACGTCGTCGGGATCCCGGACGACCACGTCGAGGCGGCGCGCGAGTATCGCGACCGGCTGCTCGAGACCATCGCCGAGAACGACGACGAGATGATGGAGCTGTACCTGGAGGGCACCGAGCCGTCCGAGGAGCAGCTCATCGCGGCCATCAGGCGCGCGACCATCGCCGGGGCGCTGACCCCGGTGCTGTGCGGGACCGCGTTCAAGAACAAGGGCGTCCAGCCCATGCTCGACGCGATCGTGGACTACCTGCCCAGCCCGGTCGACATCCCGGCCGTGCAGGGGCACGCGGTGGGCGACGAGAGCACGGTCGTGGAGCGGCACCCCAACCCCGAGGAGCCGTTCTCCGCGCTGGCCTTCAAGATCATGTCGGACCAGCACCTCGGCAAGCTCACGTACATCCGGGTCTACTCGGGCACCGTGGAGTCCGGCAGCACCGTGCTCAACTCCATCAAGGGCCGCCGGGAGCGGATCGGCAAGATCTACCAGATGCACGCGAACAAGCGCGAGGAGCGCCCGTTCGCGGTGGCTGGGCAGATCGTCGCGGTGATGGGCCTGAAGGACACCACCACGGGCGACACGCTGTCCGCGCAGAAGGATCCGGTGATCCTGGAGTCGATGACCTTCCCGGCGCCGGTGATCAACGTGGCCATCGAGCCGAGGACCAAGAGTGACCAGGAGAAGCTGGGCACCGCGATCCAGCGGCTCGCCGAGGAGGACCCGACCTTCCAGGTCAGGACCGACGAGGAGACCGGCCAGACGATCATCTCCGGCATGGGCGAGCTGCACCTCGAGGTGCTGGTCGACCGGATGCGCCGCGAGTTCAAGGTCGAGGCGAACATCGGCCGCCCGCAGGTCGCCTACCGCGAGACGGTCCGGCGCAAGGTGGAGAAGGTCGAGTACACGCACAAGAAGCAGACCGGCGGCTCCGGCCAGTACGGTCGCGTGCTCATCAACCTCGAGCCCACCGGCGGCGACGGCGGCGGGTACGAGTTCGAGAACAAGGTAACCGGAGGCCGGATCCCCAGGGAGTACATCCCCTCGGTGGACGCCGGCTGTCAGGAGGCCGCGGAGTTCGGCGTGCTGGCCGGCTACCCGATGGTCGACGTCAAGGTGACGCTGACCGACGGCGCCTACCACGAGGTCGACTCGTCCGAGCTCGCCTTCAAGATCGCCGGCTCGATGGCGTTCAAGAAGGCGGCCGCCCAGGCGGACCCCGCGCTGCTCGAGCCGGTCATGGCCGTCGAGGTCCGGACTCCGGACGAGTACATGGGCGAGGTCATCGGCGACCTGAACAGCCGCCGCGGCCATATTCAGGCCATGGAGGAGCGCTCCGGGGCCAGGGTGGTCAAGGCGCTTGTCCCGCTGTCGGAGATGTTCGGCTACGTGGGGGATCTGCGCAGCCGGACTCAGGGCCGGGCGGACTACAGCATGCAGTTCGATTCGTATGCCGAGGTCCCGCCCAGCATTGCCAAGGAGATCATCGCCAAGGCGCGAGGCGAGTAGCCAGCAGTCAGTACGGACCCGCCCACTCCGGTGGGCGGGTCGCAACACTAACGAGGAGAAAGCAGTGGCGAAGGCCAAGTTCCAGCGGACTAAGCCGCACGTCAA
>DAIOWL010000758.1:0-3995 GCA_036758545.1 Streptosporangiaceae bacterium
TGGGCAGGTCGTCGTCACGCATGCCGCGCAGTCGCACCCGCTCGCCGACCAGGATTGAGTCGCCGTACCCGAATGCGCCGGAAACATCGGTGAGTTCGGTCATGGGGCTGAGGCTAGCGCGCCGGGACGGTTTCCGGGGCGCCCGGGAGCGCTTGCGCGAGCTGGCAGCGCGAGCTGATGCCCAGCTTGGCGAAGACCTTGCCGAGGTGGTACTGGGCTGTGCGCGCGCTGATGAACAAGCTGGCACCGATCTCGGGATTCGACAGCCCGTCCCGGGCCAGCCGCGCGACCTGGGCCTCTTGAGCAGTCAGGTCGATAGCGGTTTCGACGGTGCGCTTGCGCGCGGTCTCCCCGGTCGCCTGCAGTTCGCGGCCTGCCCGCTCGGCCAGCGTCGCGATGCCCATCCCCGCGAACATGTTCTGTGCGGTGCGCAGCTCGTGTCGCGCGTCTCGCCGCCGCTTGGCCCGGCGTAGCCACTGGCCGTAGAGCAGGTGAGTGCGCGCGAGGTCGATGGCCATCCGGCACCGACTGAGCTGGCTGATGGATTCCAGGTAGTAGCCCTCCGCGTCCGCGCCCTCGGCCAGCAGCGCCTCGCAGCGGGCCTGCAAGCCGAGTGCCCAGGGCGTGGCGGCGGCGAACGCGCGTTCGGACAGGGATTTCCGGGCGGTAGCCGCGGCTTCGTAATCGCCGGTCCGGATGGCCGCCTCGACCAGCTCCGGCAGGGTTCTCTCGGCCGAGCGGGCAGGATCGTTATCGATCACGGTCTGCGCGTACGACATCGCCTCTGCGTAGTCTCCGCCGAGCAAGCCGGCCATGACGACGACGTACCGGCCGATGTCCGCCGGGCCGTCCTGGCCCTGTGCGGTCGACTCGCGGACCTGGGCCAGGCCGGTCTCACGGGCCTCGGTGAGATGACCGCGATAGGCGAGCAGCAGGCCGTTGCTGCGGCTGCTGACGCCGAGCACGCCGGGACCGCTGCTCATGGTCAGCAACTCCAGCATCAAGGCCCACTTGCTGTCGGCCTCGCGGAAATGTCCGGCCATGGATTCCGAAAACGCGCTGAAGTCCAGTGCGACCGGCAGTGTCGTGAACGCTCCCGCGGCACGCGCCATCTTCACCCAGCGGTCGGAAAGGTCGAAAATGGCCTGGTCATCCCACAAGCTGCCGGCGGCTATGGTACCGAGTGCGAACCAGCGAAGGCCCACCGCGGGGTCGAGGTCGTCGGCGAGCAGCGCGGCCACGGCGGCGCGGAACGGCTGTACCGAGGCCTGGTAGCCGAGGGTAAACCGGGCGCTGTATCCGTCGAGCAGCAGGTCGGCGACTGACGCGGAAGCCTGGGGGACGGACGGAAAGGCTCGCGCCGCGCGGGCGATTTCCCTGGTCTGCGCCGGGCCGGCCCAGATGGCCGCCTGCATCGCCATCAGCATCGTGTCGCGGGCCATCCTGTCGTCGTCCGCGAAGGCCTGTGCCGCGCTGGCCAGGATGCGGGCCGCCTCGGCGGCGCTGCCCTGGGCGAAGCGGATCGCGCCCTCCAGCCGTTGCGCCTCGACCCGGGCCGTCGTACCGGTGAGCCGGGGTAGGGCGCTGTCGAGTGTGTCCTGGGCCCCGGCCGGGTCGCCGCCCATAAGCCTGGCCTCGGCCAGGGCGACTTCCCGCTCGGCCCGGCGAGCGTCGTCCGGCGTCAGGTCGGCCGCGCGCCGCAGCAGCGCGGCTCTGGCCGCGTAGCCGCCGCGGATGCCCGCCCGTCCGGCCGTGCGCTGGAGCCGGGCGGCGAGCTCCTCGTCGGGGAGGATCGTCGCTGCGGCCAGGTGCCACGCGCGCAGGTCCGGGTGGCCCTCATTGCTCCACGCACGGTGTGCCTCCCGGCGATCAACGGTGCTCGCACCGTGATACACCGCGGACCGCAGCAGCGGGTAACGGAACCGCACCGAGCTGCCGGGGAACTCCAGCACGCCGGCCTTAGCGGTTGCGGCCGAGGCCATGTCCGGGTCGATGCCGGCCTGGGCCGCCACGCGCCACAGCGGGCCCCGGTCACCTGCCGGGTCAGCCGCGGCCAGCACGGCGAACGCCTGGGCGTCCGGCGGCAGGCTGCGTACCTGGCGCAGGAAGTGCTCCTGGAGCCGCTGGCCCAGCGGAAGCGGTTCGGGCTGGACGGCGCGGCTGGAGAGCTGCTCGGCCGTGTACTGGGTACCGAGTTCCACCAGCGCGAGCGGGTTATTGCGGGTGTCGGTCAGGATGCGGTCGACGGCTTGCGCGTTGAGGACTCCGCCAGCCACCGAGCAGAGCAGCTCACGGGCCTCGGCGTCGGGCAGCCCGTCCACGGTAATCGTCGGAAGCTGCTCGAACGCCGGCTGGGCGGCAGGTTCACCGACGCCGACGATAAGGCCGACGCGATCCGCGCATAGGCGGCGGGCCACGAAGCCGAGCACCTGCGCCGATTCGGGATCGAGCCAGTGCGCGTCATCAACGATGCACAGCAGCGGCTGTGCTTCAGCCGCCCGGGACAGCAGCGTGAGTGCCGCCAGTCCCACCAGGAACTGTTCCGGCGGCGGCCCCGCTTCCCGGCCGAACGCGACTGCGAGCGCGCCCCGCTGCGGAGCCGGCAAGTCGTCGAGTTGCGGCAGGCACGGGACCAGCAGCTGGTGCAGGCCTGCGAACTCCATGCTGGTCTCCGACTCGACGCCGGCGATGCTGGAAACCCGCAGGTCCGGCGCTGCTTCGACGGCGTACTGGAGCAGCGTCGACTTACCGACCCCGGGCCCTCCACGCAGCACCAGCGTGCCGCTGAGGCCGCTGCGCACCGCGTCTAGGACCCGGTCGATCGCCGCCCGTTCGGTCCCGCGGCCGAGAATCACCGAGCGCGTGGCTAGCACACCCATGCCTATGTCCCTGGTCTGCGTGTCATGCTTCAAGGGAATCCCGGGGGCCGGGCTATGAATAGTCGTCATCTGACGACACCTTGCGGCGGCCGCTGATCTTGTTCGCGTTCCTCAGCGTCGTGTTACAGGGGAGAGATGATCTTTCCTAGGCGCAGGCTCTGGGCACGGCATACGTTACTAACATGTGGCCGATTGGCAGGCCGCCGCAGTGGGTCGGCCGCACGCAGGAGCTGGCGGTCCTTCGCGCTGCCACCGACGCCCTCGGCCGTGGTGAGGGAGCAGCGGTCTGGGTCGAAGGGGAGCCGGGGATCGGCAAGTCGTCCCTGGTGGCCGAGGCCGTGGCGCTGGCTAGGGACCCAGGGTGGGATGTCGAGTGGGGGATGGCCGATCAGCTCACCAGGCGCCTGCCGCTGCGCGTGATGCTGGACTGCCTGCAGGTCCGAGCGGGGTCACCGGACCCGCGCCGGGCGCGGGCCGCCGACCTGCTGCGCAGCCGGCGGCCGGGCCTGTTCGCCGGCGGCGATGCGTCGGTGACCGGCGTGGAGGTCCTGGTGACACTGGTGGACGAGCTGTGCGCGGCCGCTCCCACCGTGATCGTGGTCGATGACCTGCAGTGGGCCGATGAGGCCTCGCTGGTGGTCTGGCATCAGCTGGCCGCCTCGATCGGCCAGTCGCGGCTGCTGCTGATCGGGACGTGCCGGCCGGTGCCGCGGCGACACCAGGTGCAGCAGCTGCGCGCGGCCGTGGTACGCCGCGGCGGCGCGGTGGTCACGCTGGGGCCGCTGCCCGAGACGGATGTGACCGCCCTGGTGACGGCGATGGCCGGAGCGCCGCCTGGGGATGCGCTGCGACAGCTGACGGCTCAGGCCGCGGGCAATCCGCTATACGTGCGCGAGCTGATGGACGCCCTGGTGCGCGAGCAGGCGCTGCAGATAAGACCTGTCGCCGAGGTCGTACGTACGGGGGAGCAGCTTCCGGTCTCGCTGGCCGCCGCGCTGGCTGACCGGCTCAGCTCGGTGCCCGCCGAGACGGCCGAGGTACTGCGGACCGCCGCGCTGCTTGGCGGGAGGTTCACGGTCACCGACCTGGCCGTGGTGCTGCGCCGGCCGGTGTCGG
>DAIOWL010000759.1:0-3991 GCA_036758545.1 Streptosporangiaceae bacterium
GGCGGTCCGGCTGCCGCTCGGGCAGCGCGGCACCGGCGTGCTCGCCGCGTCCAGCCCGGGGGTCGCGATCAAGCGGGACATGGTTACGATGCCCCCCGCCACCTTCGCCGTCGTCGAGACCAGGGCGGCGCCAGGCCCCATGTGACGGGACCCCGCGTGATGAGCCCGGTGTGATGAGGGCGACGGCTCAGGCGGCGAGGCAGGTGGCGGGGACGGCGCGGGCGACCATCGTGCGCGCCCAGCGCATCCGGGTGACGGCGGTCTCGGGGTGCTCGCCGAAGGCCTGCGCGACTCGCGCCGCGCAGCCTGAGCCGCCGTAGGCGGCGACGGCCGCGGCGATCGCCCGCCGGACCTGCCCGGGGCTGGGTTCGTCGGAACGCTGCAGCGCCGATGCGAACAGCGCATCGGCCCGGGCGGCTACGGTGCTCAAAGTACGGACGCTGAGAGCACTGACGCTGAGAGCACTGACGCTGAGGTCACACGGCACGGATGACATGGTGACTCCTCGGTGGCCGAACTGGCTGAGCTCGCTGAGCTGGGTCAGCCAGCGGCGGGGGCGGCCCGGTGCCGGCGGACGGGCCGGTGGAGGCGGCCCGGAACGCGCGTCCGGTCCGGCCGGGTGGTGCGCGCTGCGGCGCGGGCGAGACCATCGCGCCGGGCCTGGTGACGAAGGTCGGCGATCCTGGCCTGGGCGAGGTCGTAGCTGACGGTGGTGCTGGGGTACATTGCGGTCTCCTCGGGACGAACGTGCCTATATATCGAGGATGCGCCTAAGGCGGGGGCCCGCGGATCGGGCGATTTCCTAGTATTCGCAGGTCGGAGACGCCTTAGATACCGGCCGACCCGGGCTTAGGCGCCCAGCGGCTAGGTTCGTACCTAAGGCGTGATGCGGCTTAGCCGCATGGTCCCCTCCGGGACGTTGCGTAAAGCACCGAGGTGGCCTTTGCGGTCGGCTTGTTCAGCGCCGTAGAGCGCTCATCACGGACAGCTGCCGGTTTGCCGGGTCTGCCCCGGCATGCGCAAGCTGCCGGTGCACCCGCCGCTCGTGCCCGCGAGGCTCCCGGTCGCCTTTGTCTGCAGTTTCGGGTGTCATAGTGCCGATCCGCTCGGCGGCGTCCGGCACCTGCTCCCACAGCTCGAGCACCCGCGACTGCATGGCCAGCTGCTCCGCGTACGCGAGAGACCGTTCGGCCTGACCGGCCGCCTGCCAGGCACTGACCAGCGCCCGCGGCGCGTCGTGCGCCGCGAACCAATGCCAGGCCTGCTCGGCCGCGGCCCGGCCGGGCATCACCAGCGCCGGATCGGCCGCGATGACCTCGGCGAACCGGCCGTGCACCTGGCCCTGTTCGCCCGGCAGCAGCTCGTCGTGCACCGCCTCGCGGATCAGCGCGTGCCGGAATACATAATCATCGGATTCGGTCAGCAGCACGTTGGCCGCCACGGCCGGCCGCAGCGCCCGGCCGAGCGCGGCGCCGTCAAGACCGGTAACCGCGGTCAGCAGGCCGTGCCCGATCCGCTCGCCGCCCGCGCTGGCGACCCGGACCACCTCCTGCGTCTCTTCGGGTAGGCGCCGCAGCCCCGCCATCAGCAAGTCATGCAGGGATTCCGGCAGGCCGGAGCCGGGTTCGCCGTCACCCACCAGGGCCTCGACGAACAAGGGGTTGCCCTCGGCCCGGCGGTACACGGCCGTGAGCAGGTCCTCACCCGGCTCGCGGCCGGTGATCTGCGTCACCAGCTGGCCGGTGTCCTGGCGATTGAGCCTGGCCAGCACCATCCGGGTGACCCAGTCGACGCGGTCGAGTTCGGCGAGCAGCGGTCGCAGCGGATGCGTCCGGTGCAGGTCATCGGACCGGTAGGTCACCACGATCAGCACGCCGTCCAGCGACCCCTGGTTGCGGATCAGGAAGGCGAGCAGGTCCCGGGTGGACTGGTCGGCCCAGTGCATGTCCTCGACGACGAGCACCACGGGGCCGGCTTCGGCCAGGCGCTCCAGGACCAGGAGCATCTGCTCGAACAACCGGGCCCGCGCCTCGCCCCTCTCGTCCGGCCCGGCCGGGGTACCGAATTCCGGTAGCAGCCGGGCCAGCTCCGGGCTGCTGGCCCGACCGGCCGACCAGGACCGGACTCGACACCCGCGGTTCCACGTCAGCAAGCATGCCAGCTATCCGGGCTGAATCCCACGCCGCCGCCGGGCCGGGCGGCCCGCAGCGCCGTTACAGGTATCCGGGCAGCTTGATGGCGGTCGCGGTTCGGGTGGACAGGTACCTGATCAGGCCCTTGGTCGGCAGGTAGGGCAGCATCCGGAAGAACCGGTCGCGCTGCCTGATCTTCTTCTCGGTGGCGGGGGCGAGGAAGTCCCGGCCACCGAGGGCCTGCTTCTGGCCCCGCGCGACGTAGCCGCGGAGCAGGTGCTCGTAGCGGGCGAACGCGATGCGGTAGTCGCCGCTGGCCGTCGCCAGCTCCCCGGCCAGCACGTAGGCCGCCACCACCGCGGTCCCGGTGCCGTTGCCGCCAGGTCCGGCGGCGTAGCCTGCGTCGCCGATCAGCGCGACCCGGCCGGACGACCACCGGTCCAGTCGCACCTGGCTCACCGAGTCGAAGTAGAAGTCGGTCGCCGCGGGCATCTGCCCGAGCAGGTCTGGCACGTGCCAGCCCACGCCCTCGAAGGCGCCGGCCAGGATCTTCTGCTGCTGGGTGGTGTCGTGGTAGTCGTACTCGATGGCCTTGCCGTCCGGGGCGGTGAAGAAGAACTGCGCCACCGCCCCGTCGGTACCCGGCGCGCTGAAGATCGCCGCGGTCCGGCCGGGCACGCTGTACAGCAGGCCCTCGTGGTCCAGGCCGTATCGATCCGGGACGCCGAAGATGGAGACGTACAGGCCGAGGTCGCGGACCGGGTCCTGGTGGTCGCCGAAGGTCAGCTCGCGTACGGCAGAGTGCAGTCCGTCCGCCCCGATGACCAGGTCGAACGTCTGCGGTGCGGCCTGGCTGAACGTGACGTGCACGCCCCCGGCGTCCTGGTGCAGGCCGGTGATCGAATCGCCGAACAGGTACTCGGTACTGTCCCTGGTCGCCTCGTACAGGATGCGGCCCAGGTCTCCGCGGAGGATCTCCACGTCGCCCGCGAAGATTCCGGCCGGCATGCTGGCCACCGGGCGCCCGTCCGCATCCACGTAGGTGGTGGCAGACAGATGTGTCTGCCGCTCCCGGATCCGGTCCAGGATGCCCATCTTGGTCAGCACGGACAGGTGGACAGCGCCGCGGAAGTCGACGGCGTAGCCGCCACCGCACAACTGCGGCGCGCGTTCCACCACGGTCGGGCAGAACCCGTGCCGGGCGAGCCACCAGGCCAGGGAGGGACCGGCCACGCTCGCGCCGGAGATCAGGATGCGTCGGTTCTGCAGGGTTCGGTTACCCATGGCGATGTAGGTCATGGCTGGTATCATACAAACGTATAAGACATTTGTATAGTACGTTTGTATAGATCTCTCGCTAGGATGCATGCCATGGGCCATCGTGAAGACCTGCTCGCCGGTGCCGTCCGCTGTCTGCGGGAAAAGGGCTACGCGCACACCACCGCCCGGGACATCGTCGCGGCCTCGGGCACCAACCTCGCCTCGATCGGCTACCACTACGGCTCGACCAGGGCGCTGCTCAACGCGGCGGTGATCACCGCCATGGACGAGTTCGGCGCGGAGATGGCGCGGGCGATCGGCGAGCCGGATCCCGGGCAGAGCGCCCTGGAGCGTTTCGAGGAGTTCTGGACCCGGGTCATCGACTCGTTCCAGGCCAGCAGCCAGGTGTGGCTCGCCACCTTCGACATCTTCACCGTGGCGCAGCGCGACCCCGAGGTGCGCGCCGCCGTGGCCGAGGGCCTGGAAGACGGCAGGAAGCTGTGGGCGCGGCTGCTCTACGGGGTGGACGACGCCGACGAGGAAAAGACGCGGGCGATCGGCTCACTGCACCAGGCGCTGGTCAGCGGCGTCCTGGTGCA